>DATBNA010000485.1:0-1539 GCA_036554545.1 Hyphomonadaceae bacterium | reverse complement strand
GGGCCAGATCGAAGAATATGCCAGCAATTGCGCCGTCCCGATCATGCACAAGGCGGGCGAGGTCGTCGCCGAGACGAGCGAAGTTTCGCATTGGTGGAAGAACGCCGGCGACAAAACCGTCGTGCTGCTTTCCGCCGACCTGCTGAAGGACCCGACCGACAAGAACATGTAGTACCCGCTTCCTCCCCCCAGCCTCGGATGTGGCGCCCCCCCCCCGGGCGTCACATCCCCTCTTCTTGCAGCGAGGCGCCGCGCCATGAACGATACTTCCCAAGCCGTGGACGTTCTTCCGGAGCAGGCGCACAGCCAATCTTCCGGCGCGCTGCTTCGCTTCATCGTCATCGCGCTGACGGCCTTTCTCACGGTCGTCGACCTGTTCGCCACCCAAGCCATCCTTCCCTCGCTGACTAAGCATTACGGCGTGTCGCCGGCGGCGATGGGATTTGCCGTCAACGCCAGCACCATGGGCATGGCCGTGGCCGGCCTCGCCGTCGGCTATTTCAGCAGCTCGATCGACCGGCGCATGGGAATTCTGATCAGTCTTGTGGTGCTCGCGGTCCCGACTGCGCTGCTCGCGCATGCGCCTGATCTCACCACCTTCACCCTCTTGCGCGTGGCCCAAGGGCTGTGCATGGCCGCGGCTTTCACGCTCACGCTCGCCTATCTCGGCGAGCATTACAGTGCCGCGGATTCGGCGAGCGCCTTTGCCGCCTATATCACCGGCAATGTCGCCAGCAACCTGATCGGGCGGTTGATCTCGGCCGGCGTGGCCGATCATTTCGGGCTCGCCACGAATTTCTATTTCTTCGCCGCGCTGAACTTGGCCGGAGCGGTGCTGGTTTATTTCACCGTGCAGCGGACGCCATGCATGACGTGCACCGGGCCGAGCGGACACTCGCATTTCTCGGCGTGGCTCATGCATCTGAAGAATCCGTCCTTGCGCGCGAGCTTCGCCATTGGCTTCTGCATCCTGTTCGCCTTCATCGGCACTTTCACCTTTGTCAATTTCGTGCTGGTGCAACCTCCGCTCGGCGTCGGCGCCATGACCTTGGGCTTCGTATATTTCGTGTTCCTTCCGGCCATGGCCCTCACGCCGCTGGCTGGGCGCGCCGTGAAGCGCTTCGGCACACGACCGGCCTTCTGGGGCGCGCTTCTGGTGGCTGCGCTTGGACTTCCGCTCTTGATCCTGCCGAGCCTGTCCGCCGTGCTGATCGGCATGGTCCTGGTCGGCGCCGGAACCTTCTTCGCGCAGGCCTGCGCCACGGGCTTTGTCGGACGCGCGGCGACATCGGATCGCGGCTCGGCGAGCGGGCTCTATCTCGCTTCGTATTTCTTCGGCGGACTCATCGGCAGCGCCGTTCTCGGGCTGATCTTCGACATGTTCGGCTTGACGGCTTGCGTCGGCGGCATCGCCCTATCGCTGCTGGCTGCCGCACTGCTGGCGATCTTCCTCAAGACGCCGATGACGCCGCCAGCCCTGGCGCACTAGGCAGTGGTGCCTGTCTTGATCCAACGCAAAGATCGTCGCCGCCAATGCGG
>DATBNA010000478.1:0-7052 GCA_036554545.1 Hyphomonadaceae bacterium | reverse complement strand
GAGCTCAAGCACGGCCCGATTGCACTGATCGATGAAAAGACCCCTGTGATCATGGCGGCGCCGCACGACCACCTGTTCGAGAAGTCGCTGTCCAACCTGCAGGAAGTCGCGGCGCGGCATGGCCGCGTGCTGCTGGTCTCTGATGCAGAGGGCATCAAGGCCGCTGGCAAGGCGCCGTGGGCGACGCTGGAAATCCCGGCCGCCGAACGGATCATCCAGCCCATCGTGACGATCATTCCGCTGCAGCTGTTGGCCTATCACGTGGCGGTCGAAAAAGGCACGGACGTGGACCAGCCGCGCACCCTCGCCAAATCGGTCACCGTCGAGTAAGAGCGCCCCGAAACACCTCCTGGTGGCAGGGCGATTGCAGGCCCGGTTGCAGGATCTCAGGGATTTACCATGAAGCCTGTCCGCAAGGCCGTCCTTCCTGTCGCCGGTTTCGGCACGCGCGTGCTGCCGGCCACCAAGGCGGTTCCCAAGGAGATGCTGACGGTCTTCGACCGGCCCGCCCTGCAATACGTGATCGATGAGGCGCGCGAGGCCGGCATCGAACACTTCGTCTTCGTCACCGGCCGCGGCAAGCAGGCGATCGAGGACTATTTCGACAAGGCCTATGAGCTGGAAGCAACGCTCGAAGCCAAAAAGAAGGATGCGATCCTCGCCGAAGTCCGCGCAGCGTCCCTGCCTCCGGGCGCGTCGAGTTTCACGCGTCAGCAGGCCGCTCTCGGTCTTGGCCATGCCGTGCTCTGCGCTCGCGACATTGTGGGTGACGAGCCGTTCGCCGTCCTGCTTCCCGACGTGATTGTGAAAGGCAATGGCGGCTCGTGCCTGCAGCAGATGGTTGCGGCCTACAGCAAGGTCGGCGGCAACATAATCGCGGTCGACGAAGTCCCCGCGGATCGAGTGAACCAGTATGGCGTGATCGATCCGGTCACCGCCGGCGACAAGGGCCCGCTGGTGAAGATGAAGGGCATGGTGGAAAAGCCGCGGGTCGACAAGGCGCCCTCGCGCCTCAAGATCACCGGCCGCTACATCCTGCAGCCGGAAGTCTTCGACCTGCTGGTAACGCAGACGCCTGGCGCCGGCGGCGAGATCCAGCTCACCGACGCCATGCAGCGCCTGATGGGCAAACAGGATTTCCACGCGTTCAAATATGACGGCAAGGACTATGACTGCGGCGACAAGCTTCTGTATCTCGAAGCCTTTGCCGCGATGGCCGTCGCTCACCCTGAACTCGGCGCGAAGGCGCGCGATGTTCTCGAAAGCGTGTTGAAGCAGAAGTAACTACTCGGCCGCCTTTGCGGCCGGCCATTTCCTGCGGTGGAAGTTCCACGCCGTCGACACGATGGTGTCGATGTCCGACATCTTCGGCTGCCAGCCGAGGTCTGCCTTCACCTTCGTCGCGTCGGAATACAGCGCCACGGCGTCGCCCGGGCGGCGCGGCGAAATCGTGTGCGGCACGGCGCGTCCTGTGGCTTTCTCGATCGACTTCAGCACTTCCATCACGGTGCGGCCTTCGCCCGCGCCGAGGTTGAGTTCGATCGCGCGAGCGCCCTCTCCCAGCTTCCGGGCGGCCAGGATGTGCGCATCGGCAAGGTCGGTCACATGAACGAAATCGCGGATGCAGGTGCCGTCCGGCGTCGGATAGTCATCGCCAAACAGCTTCATCGCCCCGCCCAGACCCGCCGCCGCCTTGAGCGCGTTGGGTATGAGGTGGGTTTCCGGATCGTGCTCCTCGCCGATCTCGCCATCCCTGTCGGCGCCTGCAGCGTTGAAATAGCGCAGCGCCGCGTAGCGAAGCCCATGCGCACGCGACATGTCGGCCAGCATCTGCTCGCACATCAGCTTGGTGCGGCCATAGACGCTGACCGGCCGTTTCGGCAGGTCCTCCGTCAGCGGCAGCCGTTCGGGATCTCCATAAATCGCGCACGTCGAAGAGAAGACGAACGACTTTACATCCTCTTCGAGCATGACCCGCACAAGGTTCAGCATGCCGGCGACGTTGTTGTCGTAGAAGGCTGCAGGATTTTTCTCGCCTTCACCCACCTCGATGCGGGCGGCGAAGTTCATGACGGATTCGGGTCTGTACTGCCGGATCGCGGCGCGGACGGCGTCGGCGCTGCGGATATCACCCTCAACGAACGGGCCCCAGCGGACAGCATGCTTATGGCCAGATGACAAGTCGTCAAAAACAACAGGCTCATAGCCGGCCAGGCGCAGCGCCTTGGCCGCGTGCGAGCCGATATAGCCGGCGCCGCCTGCCACAAGGACGCGTTTTACCGTCATGCCTGGTCCTTAACTCTCGCCCACTGGATGCAAGCGCCATGCTTGAGATAACACTCATTGACATACGGGCGAAGCATCGGAATGGGTGAACGACAATCGTTAACCGGACGCCGATGACGCCGTACACTCCCCAGGAAAAAGACAGCCTTGCGCGGCTTTTCGCAGAGATCGCCTCTGATGCCGGCGTGGCGGTCATGGAGGTTTATGACAGCGATTTCGAGACGCGCACCAAGGCCGACTACAGCCCTGTCTCGGATGCGGACGAGCGCGCCGAAGAAATTATCCTCGCACGTCTGGAGGAGGCCCTGCCCGGCGTTCCTGTCCTCGCCGAGGAGCGGGCGGCTCGCGAGGGCGTCGGCAGTCAGGTCGCCGACGCCTTCCTGCTGGTCGATCCGGTCGACGGGACGAAGGAGTTTGTCCAGCGCAAGGGCGACTTCACGGTCAACATCGCGCTCATCGTTGCAGGGGCGCCTGTCGCCGGATGTGTGTTTGCGCCGGCGCGACGCGAAATGTATTTCGGCGGCGACGAAACGCGGCTGATCGAGAATTTCGCGCCAGGTTCGGAGGTTGGCGAGGGTCGTGTGCTCCGGACGCGCCCCTATCCCGAGAGCGGCCTCGTCGCCATCACCTCGTCCTCACATCTCAATGACCAGACGAAGAGACTGCTCGCTCGCCTCCCGATCGCCAGCCAGACCGGCATCGGCTCCTCGCTCAAATTCTGCTGGGTCGCAGCGGGCAAGGCGGACGTCTATCCGCGTTGGGGCCCGACCATGGAGTGGGACACGGCCGCGGGCCACGCCGTGCTGCAGGCGGCAGGCGGCCGCGTTCTGCAGCCCGACGGCGCACCCTTTGTCTACGGCAAAGGCGCGAAGGGCTTCGAGAACGGACCCTTCGTCGCCTGGGGCCGTGAACCGCTCTAGCGACTAGCCTTTCGCCGCCCGCTGATGCACTAGACGCCTTCCAAGCCTGAGGCCCTCGCCATGACCGACACCCTGCCCGACCGCCTGAGCCAGGATCAGAAGAGCCCGTACTACAACAAGGAACTCCTGGAGCGCGGTGTCGGCATCCGCTTCAATGGCGCCGAAAAAACCAATGTCTGGGAGTACTGCGTCAGCGAGGGCTGGGTCCGCGTCGTTGCGGGCGCCACGCTCGACCGCAAGGGCAATCCGATGACCATGCTGCTCAAGGGCAAGGTCGAACCCTATCTGGAGAACCCTGAGTCCTAGGCGCGCAGCGTCTCGAGGAATCTCCGGAACATCACCAGCCCCTTCTCCATCTCGGACACGGCCACGAACTCGTCAGGCTGGTGCGCCTGCTCGACCGAACCTGGCCCGCAGATCACAGCAGGGAATCCCGCCCGCTGGAATTGTCCAGCCTCCGTCGCGTAGGCCGCGACGCGCAACGCATTGTCGCCTGTCAGCGCCCGCATGAAGCGTTCGGCCGCGCTGTCGCGCGCGACCTGCAATGGCGGTGCATCGGCGCGCAGGATAACCTCGACGCCGCACTCCGAGCCATGCGCCGCCAGCCGCTCACGCGACTTTTCGACGGCCGCGAAGAACGGCGTCAGCATGCGGTCCGGATTGTTGCCCGGTACAGGCCGCACGTCGAAGACAAACCGGCATTCGCGCGCGAGGATATTCGGCGCCGTGCCGCCATTGATCTCGCCGATGGTGACCGTGGTCCATGACGGATCGAAATCGGATTCCGCCGGCGCATTCTCTTCCTGCTCGCGCGCGATACGGCGCAGCACCGCCATCATCTCGACTGCCTCATGGATGGCGGATGCGCCCATGCGCGGGTCCGACGAGTGCGCCGCCTTGCCGGTGATATTCACTTCGTAGTCCCGGATGCCCTTGTGCGCCGAGGTCACGCCCCACAGCGTCGGCTCGCCGACCCAAACCACAGATGGCGCAGCGCCGCGCCGCCCGATCTCGGCGATCATCGGCTCGACGCCGGCGCAGCCCACTTCCTCGTCGTAGGAAAACGCAAAATGCACCGGCGCCTTCAGCGACAGTTTCGAGATCGCCTCGGCATGCGCCAGAGCAAGCGCGAGGAAGCCCTTCATGTCGGTCGTGCCGCGCGCAAACCATTTGCCGTCGCGCTCGACAAGGTTCCACGGATTGGTGCTCCAGGGCTGGCCGTCGATCGGCACGACGTCCGTGTGTCCCGACAGCACGATGCCGCCCGGCGCATCCGGCCCGAACCGCGCCCACAGATTGGTCTTGTCGCCTGCCGCGTTGGGCACGCGTACCAGCTCGGCGCCGAGCGGGCGCAGAAGCTCCTCCACCCATTCGATAAGCGGCAGGTTGGTTCCGCGCGAGGTCGTGTCGAACGCGACAAGCCGGGTGAGAATCGCCTTTACGGCGGCAAGGGAGGTCATGGGCTTGAAAGCTAGCCCATTCGCGGGTCCGCGCCATAGACAATCGATGCAAAGACACTATCCCCGGCGCATGATCGAGTTTCACGCAGGATCCGGCCCCGACACGCAGGCCATCGGCATCGCGCTCGAGGAGATGTTCCTCGACTACCGGCTGATGCCCGGGCGCTCTCCCCTGCCTGTCATCGCTATCGGCGGCGCACGCGTTGTCGGCGCGCCGAACGTGCTGATGGCCCTTGCACGCAAGACAAACCGCTTCATGCCGGAAACAGATGCGAAGGCATGGCTCGATGCAGCGCAGCCGGATCTCGCAGCACTCGACGCGCTGCTTTCGGCTTCAGAGTTCGTGGCGGGCAGGTATTCGGTCGCCGACATGGCGATCTATCCGCGCATCGCCGCTTCTGCCGGCGGACACGCCGGCATCGCGCGCTGGGCCTCGGCGCTGTCGAAGCGTCCGGCGCTCGGCCGTGGAATGGGCGTGGTCGTCCTGAAGCCTACCTCGGATCGGCAGGGTCGCTAGGCGCGGCCGGATCGGGCGGCGAGTCGATATAGATCACCGTATCCAGCCGTACCTCGAAGATCACGTTGGCGTTCGCCGGTATGCGCCCGTCGCCCTCGGCGCCGTACATCAGGTTTGGCGGCATGCGCACCATCCAGTGGTCGCCCGGCCGCATTCCTTTCATCAGCTCGGCCCAGCCGGGCGTCAGGTCCGCCATCGGGAACCGCAGCGGCGCCTGCGTCTCGTAGGTTGAATCAACCAGAGATCCGTCCTCAAGACGGCCCTCCAGGTGGACGTAGACGAAATCGTTGTCGTCCGGCGACAGGCCGTTCTCGTCGCCCGACTCCACAATCATGTATTCGAGGCCCGACGTCTTGCGCACGACCTCGTTCGAGTCGGTCGGCCACGGCGTCACCTTCGCCCAGGCTTGCTGGTCGGCCGCCACGGCGGGTGTGACCTTGATCAGCTCGACCCGGAACATCAGGTCGGCCTTGGCCGGGATAGGTCCCTGGCCTTCCTCGCCATAGGCCTGGTCCCAGGGAATCCAGAACATGAACTCGTCGCCGGGCTGCATCTTCTGCAGGCCCTCGGTCCAGCCGGGGATCACACGATTGAGCGGGAACGTCGCCGGCTCGCCGCGCTCGTAGGAAGAGTCGAACACCTCGCCATTCTTGGCCAGCCGACCCTCATACTGCACCTCGACCTGGTCGATCGCATTCGGGAAGGCGCCTTTGCCGTCGCCCTTGCGGATGATGACGTACTCAACGCCGTTCGGAAGCTTCTGCACTTCCTTCCAGCCATGGTTCCATGGATGTAGCGAGGCCCACGGATCCTCGGCGTTGATCTTCAGCGCAGGCTGGCATGCGGCCAGGAGAAGGACAGCGAGGCCGGCAAGCAGGTAACGGATCATCGAAACGGCTCCCGAAACAGGGTCTTGCCTGTTAGCACTCCCCGGCCCCGCGAGCGAGGGGCCCGAGACCTGACGATCTCGCGATAGGACTGCGTCTAATTTGTGTGCGCCTAGTTGGTGCGAGGCGGAAAACCGGCCTTGGTCAGGGCGTCGATGATTTCCTGCGTGTGCCGGGGATCGCGTGTCTCGATGGTGATGTCGAATTCCGCGCCCTTGGCCGGCACGTCCAGCGCCAGGCGGTTGTGGTTCACCTCGATGATGTTGCCGCCATTGTCGCCGATGACGGTCGAGACCTTGGCCAGCAGGCCAGGCTGGTCGTTGCCGATGATGCGCACCGACGTGATCCGCTTTTCCCGGATCAGCGAGCGCGTCAGCACCGACGCCAGGAGCCGCGTGTCGATATTGCCGCCCGAGAGGACGAGCACGACCTTGCGGTTGCGGAAGAGCTGCGGCTCGGCCAGCAGCGCGGCGAGACCCGCAGCGCCGGCGCCTTCGGCCACTGTCTTCTCGACGGTCGCAAACAGCGTCACCGCGCGCTCCAGAGCATCCTCGCTGACAAGGATCACCTTCTCCATGAGATTTCTGAGAATAGCGGACGTAAGGCGGCCGACCTTCTTGACCGCGATGCCTTCCGCGATGGTGGCGCCGCCGACCTTTGGCTCCTCGCCGCGCAACTCGGCTGACAGCGAAGGATACATTTCCGGCTCGACGCCATAGATCGCCACAGCTGGCCGGAGCGCCTTGACAGCGGTGGCGATGCCTGACGACAGCCCGCCTCCGCCAACCGGAATCACGATCGCATCGAAGTCGGCGAGGTCTTCCATGATCTCGAGGCCGACCGTGCCCTGCCCCGCGATCACATGCTTGTCGTCGAACGGGTGGACGAAGGTGAGCCCCTCGCTCTTCTCCAGTTGCCGCGCATGCGCATCCGCGTCGGCGAGCGATTCGCCGTGGATGATCACCTTGGCGCCGAAATTCCG
>DATBNA010000451.1:0-5663 GCA_036554545.1 Hyphomonadaceae bacterium | reverse complement strand
TCGACGGCTCTGCAATGGTCGCCTACTTCGCGCCCCTGCAGACCTGGCTCAAGGAACAGAACGCCGGCCAGCAGTGCGGCTGGTAGGCCGCTGACGGATGTGTAGCCCTCATGGTGAGCAGGCGGCGAAGCCGCCGCCCGTCGAACCATGGGGGCGTACTCTCTACCCTGGCTAATCAGATCGAACAGTTGAACCCCGCCTCGTCGAGGCAGATGCTGTCCTCATGCCCGCCTTCGTCGATCACGTCTCGATCCCTGTCGCCGACTTCGCAAGGTCCGCCGCGTTCTACGACGCCGTCCTCGCCACGCTCGGCCTAATCCGCCGCAAGCAGCGCGAAGGCGCCATCGGCTGGGGGCCGGACGATGTCGCCCCGCCGATCTTCTGGATCCACGCCCGCGAGCCTGGCCACGCCACGTCCGGCATCGGCCTCCACATCAGCTTCCGCGCAAAGGACCGTGCCGAAGTCCACGCCTTCCACGAAACTGCCCTGAAGCTCGGCGGCCGCGACGCCGGCGCCCCAGGCGTCCGTCCGCAATACACCGCCGGCTTCTACGGCTGCTTCATCTTCGACCTCGACGGCTTCAAGATCGAAGCCGTCGTCCGCGAAGCGCTTGCGTCTCGTTGAAGACCCGGAATTGTGATGACCGCCCTCGTGGTTCGACGGATGCGAGCTTCGCTCGCTGCTCACCATGAGGGCTACACATCCGTCAGCGGCCTACCAGCCGCACTGCTGCCCGGCGTTCTGTTCCTTGAGCCAGGTCTGCAGGGGCGCGAAGTAGGCGACCATTGCAGAGCCGTCGATCTCGCGCGTGCCGGTGAAGGCTTCGAGCGCGTCGGGCCAAGGCTTGCTGGCGCCCATCTCGAGCATCTTCGCGAATTTCGCGCCGACTTCCTTGTTGTTGTAGATCGAGCAGCGGTGCAGCGGCCCGGTCCAGCCGGCCTGTTCGCAGGCGGCCTTGTGGAACTGGAACTGCAGGATGAAGGAGAGGAAGTAGCGCAGGTAAGGCGTGTTGCCCGGGATGTGGTACTTGGCGCCCGGATCGAACGCATCGGCAGGACGCGGGCCCGGAGGCGCGATGCCCTGGTACTGCTTGCTCAGCGCCCACCAGGCGTCGTTGTACTGCGCCGGCGTGGTCTCGCCGCGGAAGACCTGCCAGCGCCATTTGTCGAGCTTGATGGCGAAGGGCAGGAACGAAATCTTCTCGAGCGCGCGGTCCATCAGCAGGCCGATGTCGGCGGAAGCCGGCGGGACGTTCGAGATCAGGCCGAGCTGCTTCAGGTATTCCGGCGTGATCGAGAGGGCGACGAAATCGCCGATGGCTTCATGGAAGCCGTCGTTCGCGCCGTTCTTGAACAGGAAATCCTGGTTCTTGTAGGCGCGCTGGTAGAAGTTGTGGCCGAGTTCGTGGTGGACGGTGGAGAAATCCTCCGCATTGACCTGCGTGCACATCTTGATGCGCAGGTCGTCGAGGTTGTCGATGTCCCACGCCGAGGCGTGGCACACGACTTCGCGATCGCGCGGACGGGTGATCAGCGAACGCTCCCAGAAGGTCTCCGGCAGCGGCGGCAGGCCGAGCGAAGTAAAGAAGGCCTCCCCTGTCTTCACCATCTTGATGGGGTCATAGCCTTTGGCGACGAGGACCTTGTTGAGGTCGTAGCCCGGGTTGGAGGCCGGCGGGGCGGCGATGTCGGCGATGTTGCCCCAGTCCTGCGCCCACATATTGCCGAGGAGGTCGGCGCGGATCGTGCCGGTCTTCGGCTGCACGGCGTCGCCGTACTTCGCGTTGAGGCGGCCGCGGACATAGCAATGCAGGTCGGCATAGAGCGGCTCTACCTGGGTCCACAGACGCTCGACGGTCGCTTCCATGTCCTTGGACGGCATGTCGTAGTTGGCCAGCCACATGTCGGCGATGTCGGTGAAGCCGAGCTCCTTCGCGCCGGCCGTGCCGATCTCGACCATGCGAGCGTAGTCGTTCTTCATCGGAACGGAGATCGTGTGCCAGCCTTCCCAGGCCTGCTGGATCTTCTTGGGGTCGCGCGACTTGGCGATGATCTCGGAAAGCTGCTCGATGTTGAGCTCCTTGCCGTCGATGGTGAACTTGCCCTTGCCGTAGGTCGACTGGAGATTGGTGGTGATCGTCGACAGCTCCTGCGCAATCTTCTCGTTCTCTTCGGGCGTGCCCGGAGAGGGCGAGGGCATCACGATGCCGGCGCGCAGGATCTGCATCTTGCGCTGCTGATCGGGAGTGAGCTGGGCGTTGGCGTATTTCTTGGTGTCGTTGGCGAGGCGTACCTGCAGCAGCGTGCCTTCGGCGCCAGCCCGCGCGGCCAGCCAGTCGGTGTCCTCGGTGATGAAGTTGGAGTTCACCCACTGAACACGGGCGGCGTAGTCGGAGAATTCGGACAGCTCCTTCTCGGCGGCCGCCAGGAACTCTGTCGCGTTGGAAGGCGCCTTGCCGCCCGCCGCCGTGTCTGATGGCTGATTGCAGGCGGAAAGCGCCAGTGCGGCGACCGCTGCGCTGCAGAGCAGAAACTGTCTCATCTCACCCGTCCTGTTGGAATGTTGGGCCCGCTTGGGGGAACGGGCGGAGACTAGTTCGCGCGCAAAATGGGTCAACCGCGCGGCGGCCAAATGCAAACCGCCCCGGAAGCGCGGCTCCCGGGGCGGTGTGTTTTCAGATTTTGTGGCGCTCAGTCTTCATGCTTGCCGCCATCGGCAAGGCTGGCGCGGCTCGCCATGGGCTGCGACTGGGTGGGGTTGCCGCCCAGGGCCGTGTGCAGCGTGATCCATTGGTCGAGGCGGGCACGGCGGTTGGCGATGAGCTGGCTCTCGGCGATCTCCGCGCGGGTGCGGACCTGGAAGAGGTTCAGCAGGCTCTCGGAGCCCTCGTTGTAGCGGAGTTCGCCGAGGCGCAGGGACTCATTGGCCGCTTGGGATGCCCGGTTAAGCGCCGTATTGCGCGCCTGCAGTGTGTTGAACTGGTCAATCGCGCCGACGATTTCGCCATAGGCGTCGAGGATCGTCTGTCCATAGCGCTCAAGCGCCTGGCGTTTGCCGGCGTCGGAGGCTTCAATCCTGCCTGAGATCGCACCGCCGTCGAAGATCGTCTGCGCCAGCGTGGCGCCGATCGTGAAGGCGAGGTCATCGAGGTCGAACAGGTCGCCGATCGAGTTCGAGCTGCTGTTGAACTCGTCGAGACTCATATCGATGCCAATCTGCGGCCAGGGCTGCAGTCGCGTCACCTGGTTGTTGGCGAAGGTCTGGATCATGTTGAGTTCGGCCGCGACGACATTGGGACGCGAGCGGATGGTCAGTTCGGGCAAACCGAGCGGCGGCGCGGCCGGCGGTTCAGGCAGGGTGCCCGAGATCGTCAGCTTGTTCTGCGGGAAACGCCCAAGGGCGACTTCCAGCGCGCGCACTGCAGAGCGGAGCGAGGCCTCAGAAGCGATGATATCGGCTTCGGCGGCAGCGAGGTCGGATTGACCCAGAACGAGTTCGTCGCGCGCGACAGATCCGGCGTCATAGCGGGTCTGGGTGATGCGGAACGTATCGCTTTGACGCTGAAGCGAGCGGCGGTCGAGGTCGAGCTGCGCCTGTTGTTCAATCACGGCGAAATAGGCGCGTGCGACAGTCGCCGCGATCTGGCGGCGTGTTTGTTCGTAGGTTGCCTGCGTCGAACGCAGGCCAGCCGAAGAAGCCTGTATGGACGAATTGAGATCGCCCATGATGTCCACGTCGTAGCCGCCGGTGAGAGAGAAGCTGTAATCGGTGTCGTCGAACTCGAACTCGTCGACCAGCGTTGTCTGCTCGGCGCGGAGAGATGCGCGCAGCTGCGGCCATAGGCCCGATTTCGTCTGCTTGAGCAGCGCTTCCGACTGTTTGACGTTCTCGATGGCCGCCCGGAGGTTGCGGTTGTTCTCGAGCGCTTCCTGGACGAAGGCGATGAGCTGGGCGTCGTTGAAGACGCTATAGTCGGCGATGACGGCGGAAGGATCGCCCGTCATCTCGCCGAGCGTCCAGTCAGCCGGAAGCCCGGCCCGTTTTTCGGACATGGCGTCAAAGGCTGGACCGGCAGCAGGAAGGTGCCCGCACGCGGGGAGGAGGACCGCGAGCGCGCCCGCGGACACGCCGCGGACCATATTGTTTTTAATCATGTCTGAGCGCCTGGATTGGATCTAGCTGGGCTGCACGGCGGGCAGGGAAGAAGCCAAAGACAAGACCGACGGAGGCCGCCGCCCCCAACGCCGTTGCCACGATAACTGGGGAGACCAGCATCGGCGCCTTGGAGATCTGCGCGTACCCGTACACGCCGATCCACCCGATCGCCATGCCGATGAGACCGCCCAGGGTGCAGAGCGCAACGGCTTCGACCAGGAATTGAATGAGGATGTCGCCGCCGCGTGCGCCGATCGCCATGCGCAACCCGATTTCCCGGGTTCGCTCGGTGACCGAGACGAGCATGATGTTCATCACGCCGACACCCCCGACGATAAGCGAGACAGCTGCTGTGAACGCGAGAAGCGTGCTCATCGTCTCAGTCGCTGCCTGACGCTGCTTTATCATGTCGGCAAAGTTAATAATCATGAAATTGTCCGGCTGGCCCGGTTCGACCCGCCGGCGTTCCCGGATCATTTGGGACGCTTCGTCCTGCGCCTGCAGCACGTCGTAGCCGTCCTGCACGAGAAACTGGATTCGATTCACGTGGCGGGCGACCCAGCGGTTGCCGCCGGTGACGCGGTTACGAACCATGCTCAGGGGAGCGATGATGGTGTCGTCGCGGTCCATGCCGCCGGGACCGCCGACGGCGCCCTTTGTCTCAAGTATGCCGATGATCTCCACCGGCACGCTGCCGATCCGTATTCGCTGGCCCACGGCGTTGCCGTTCGGAAAGAGGTTCTTGGCCGTGCTCGCGCCGATGACGACCACGGCAGAGCCGGACTGCGCTTCCTGCTCGGTGAACTCCCGGCCTTCTACGGTATGCCAGTTGTTGACCGTGAAATAGTCGGCGTTGCCGCCTTCGATGCGGGTCACCCAGTTGGCGTCTTCTGATACCGCCGTAACGTTGCCATTGAGGACGCCGGTGGCGGCTTCGACGAAGGGCATGTCAGAGATGGCTGCGACGTCGGCTTCGCTGAAGGGGCGGCCCGATCCGCCGCCCTGGTTGCGGCCGCCGCGATTCATGTTGCCGGGCTGCATTGTCAGCATGTTGGTGCCGACGGAGGAGATCTGCGCCTCGATCTGGGCGCGCGCGCCTTCGCCGATCGACATCATGATCATCACCGACGCCACACCGATGATGATGCCGAGCATGGTCAGCAGGCTGCGCAGCGGGTTGGACAACAGCGCTTCCACCGCGGACTGGGAGGCGACCCCGAATTTCATGATCTAGCCTCCGTGCGCCCGCTTTTTGCCCACATCGGGATTTGCGTGGTCCGATTCAATACGGCCGTCGCGGAAATGGATCTGGCGCGAAGCATACGCGGCCACCTCCGGTTCGTGCGTGATCAGGACGACCGTGATGCCCTGCTTGTTGAGCTGGGTCAGCAGTTCCATGATTTCGTTGGTCGTCCTGGTGTCGAGCGCGCCTGTCGGCTCGTCGGCCAGAAGAATGTGAGGGTGGTTGGCCAGCGCGCGGGCGATGGCGACTCGCTGTTGCTGGCCG
>DATBNA010000443.1:0-2945 GCA_036554545.1 Hyphomonadaceae bacterium | reverse complement strand
AGGCCAGCAAGGGTGTCGAGAGCGGAACCGAAAACGAAGGCTGTCATGGTGCCCTCCGCCGCGAATGAAGCGACCGCATCCTGGCGCCGCCAGGGTTAATAAAGTCCTAACGCAGTCCTGCTGTGCGTCGGCGACAACAGCTTTCCGGCGAGCGGCGGCCGTGCCCTTCTGATGTCGTCGTCTCACTCTTTTGTCAGACATACCGGCTCTTCACGTCCTTGCATTTTTCAGCGCACAGGCGCCCAATCGGAGCCGCGGGAGGATTGCGCGGCTGCGTTGCGTCTCGCGGCGCGATTGGACCAAGGGTCCCCGGCGAAAGCCTGCTCCCGCGGCGCGCGGTCCGCCCGATCACACGGCCGGGCGAGATGACGGTGCGCCGACTCGAACGCCGGGATGATCCAACCGCGAGACCGGCATCAGCTTCGCGGGCAGGCCCGGCAACGACCTGGGAGGAGCCCATGCCCCGCGTGCAACTTCATCGCTTCATCGATCTCGCCAAGCCCGCCCCTAAAGCCGACCGGCTCGACGGCCCCTCGCGCCGCGCCTTTCTCGCCAAGGCAACGGCGCTGGCCGGCATCACCGCCATGGCGCCGGAGGCGTTCGCGCGCAACTTCGACGCCGGCGCGCCGCCGCAGCGTTACCCGGACCCTGACATCGTCGTCATCGACAAGCGTTTCAAATACAAGCTGGGCAACACGCCGATCCAGCGGCTCTATACGGGCACGCTGTGGGCAGAAGGTCCGGCCTGGAGCGGCGTCGACCGCTACCTGCTGTGGAGCGACATCCCCAACGATGAAAACCTGCGCTGGCTGGAGGAGGACGGCCACGTGGGCCGGCGCTTCCGCTCGCCGGCTGGCAACTCCAACGGCAACACCTTCGACTACGAAGGCCGGCAGATCGCCTGCCAGCACGGCACGCGCAAGGTCGTGCGTTACGAGCACGACGGCAAGACGACGGTGATCGCCGATAAGTTCGAGGGGCAGGAGTTCAACGCTCCGAACGATGCCGTCGTGCATCCGAATGACGGTTCGATCTGGTTCACCGATCCTGGCTACGGATCGCTGATGGAATACGAGGGCAACCGGCTCCCCGGAAGCGCCAAGAACCCTCAGCCGATCCGCAAGGAGGCGATCTACCGAATCGATAAGGGCGGCACGATCACCCGCGTCGCCGACGAGCCGTTCAAGCCAAACGGGCTGTGTTTCTCGAACGACTATAAGCGGCTTTACGTGGCGGATACCGGCAAGTCGCATTACGAGCAGGCCAAGCCGATCATCTGGGCCTACGACATCGACGGCGCCAGGCTCAAGAACCCGCAGACCTTCGCCAGCATGGAAATGGACGGCAAGGCCGGCTTCGCCGACGGTATCCGCAGCGACGAGGACGGCAACGTCTGGGCCAGCGCCGGCTGGGTCGGCGACGGCTATGACGGCGTGCATATCTTCTCGCCGGAAGGCCAGCGTATTGGCCAGATCCGGCTGCCGGAGATCTGCTCGAATGTCTGCTTCGGTGGCTCGAAGCGCAACCGCCTGTTCATGACCGCCAGCCAGTCGCTCTACAGCTGCTTCGTCGAAACCCGCGGCGCGCACATCACGTGACGCCTGCTGCACACGCACTCTCCTCGTGCCCACGGAACTTGGGTTCGCCCAGGTTCCGTGATCAGATTGCGCAGGCCGGGAAACATCCGACTTGCGACGTCAAGCGGATATCGGGCACCCGATCCGTTGGAGGGGAAGTGGCTCTTCATGAAGCCGAGCATCAAAGTCCTGACTCTCGCCGTGAGCGATCTGGAGCGCTCGCTGCGCTTCTACCGTGACGGACTAGGGCTGCCGACGGAGGGCATCATCGGCCGGGAATTCGAGAACGGCGCGGTGGTGTTCATCACCATGAACGACGGTCTCGTGCTGGCGCTCTGGCCGGCCGCCGCGCTGAGCAAGGAAGCCAACATCCGGGCGACGACCGAGAGGCTTGGCGCCGTCGCCATCGGACACAACGTCAATTCGAAAGCTGAAGTCGACGCCGTCATGACGCAGGCCGAGCGGGCCGGCGCTGTCGTCACCGACCCGGCGCGCGACCGCTTCTGGGGTGGATATTCCGGCCATTTCCACGACCCCGACGGGCACCTCTGGGAGATCGCCTGGAACCCGCAATGGACCGTTCCCGACTGAAAATCTGGCGGCGCCTGTCGGGCGGCGGCCGATCCGTTCGTCCTGGGGACGTATCACCGACCTGGATGAGGCTATCGCGCCGAGCCGGCCCGACAGCTTCGACAGGAGACGATGTTCAGGAGCCATGCTATGCGCAAGATCGTAGCCGGAGCATTTGTCAGCCTGGATGGCGTCATGCAGGCGCCGGGCGGGCCGGACGAGGACCCGACCGGCGGCTTCGAATACGGCGGCTGGGCGACGACCCACTGGGACGACACCACCGGCGCCGCCATAGCCGAGAGCTTCGCTGCACCGTTCGATCTACTGCTCGGTCGCAAGACCTACGACATCTTTGCCGCGCATTGGCCATATGTGGAAACCGATCCCGCAAAGAGCGCCTTCGACAAGTTGAACAGCGACATCGCAAGAACCTTCAATGCCATCACCAAATATGTCGCGACGCATTCGCCCGAGACGCTGTCATGGCAGAACAGCGAGGGGCTCGGCAGCGACGTCGTGGCGACGCTGCGCGCCCTCAAGCGCGAGGACGGCCCGGTTCTGCTCACCCAGGGCAGCACCGAGCTGCTGCAGACGCTGTTCGCCAACGACCTTGTCGACCAGCTCCGGCTGCTCATCTTCCCGATCGTGCTGGGCAAGGGAAAGCGCCTGTTCGGAAGCGGTGCCACGCCGGCGGCCTTCAGGCTCGCGAAATCGACGACTTCGCCGAGCGGGGTGCTGATCGCCACCTACGAGCGCGCCGGCGACATCGCGACTGGATCCTTCGCGCTCGACACCCCG
>DATBNA010000391.1:0-1744 GCA_036554545.1 Hyphomonadaceae bacterium | reverse complement strand
AAGGCGCGGAACGAGGCGATCGCGGCGCGCGCAGCTTCGGTTTGCGCCTGCGCCTTTGCGTCGCGCACCTGCAGCAGGTTGGTATCCGCATCCAGCACTTCGATCAGGCTGACGACACCTCCTCTGTAGGCCGCATCTGCGTTGTCGCGCGCACGCGCCAGCGATGATTCGCCCTGCGTGAGGATGCCGACCTGGGCTTCGCGTTTGACGAGGGCGGCGAAGGCGTTCTCGACATCCTCGGCCGCCCGCAACACGGCCAGCCGGTATGCCGCCAGCACTTCGGCTTCCTGGCCACGCGCGGCGGCGATTTGTGCATCGACGCGGCCGAAGTCGAAGAGGCGCCACCGCAGGCCGAGGAGACCCAGGGCTTGGTTCGCCCCGCTGGTGAACAAGTTGCCGCTCGAAATCGTGGTGGCGCTGCCGAGCAGCGCGCCGAGCGAGAACTTCGGGTAGTACTCCGCCATGGCGACGCCGATGCGCGCATTGGCGGCGGCAAGGCGCCGCTCGGCCACGATGAGATCCGGCCGCCGCCGGATCATCTCGGCTGGCGTGCCGGTCTCGACGATGCCAGGCGCGACCGGGACTCGCGTCGCGGGGCTGAGTTCTGAACGATACGTTCCCGGTTGTACGCCAAGCAGCACGTCCAGCGCGTTCATCGCCGTCTCGAGTCCGGCTTCTAGGACCGGGATCTGCGCCTCGACTTGTGCGAGCGCACCCTCAGCTTGGTTCACTTGGAGTTCGGCAGCGATTCCCTTTCCGTGCAGGAGCTGTACGAGCGCGAGCAACTGACGGCGGGTCTCGGCTTGCTGCCGGGCAATCGCGACGCGCGCCTGCAGCCCCCGGACGGTCACGTAGACGTCCGCCGCGTTCGCAGCGACGGCGAGCCGTGTCGCGATCGCGCCAGCTTCGGATGCCGCGTATTCCGCGCGTGCGGCTTCGCGCCCGCGCTGCAGACCGCCGAACACGTCGATCTCCCAACTCGCTCCGAGGTTTACTTCGTAGGAGCTAGCGGTGCGGTCGCCGTCGGAAGTCGCGTCGAGCACCCGTCCCAGCGGCGTCTCGAGCGACTGGTAAACTTTCGCGCCGAGCGCGCTCACTTGACCCGACGGCAGCAGCGCCGCGCCGGCCACGCGCAATGAGGCACGCGATTGGGCGACACGAGCTGCTGCTTGCGCGACGTCGAGATTCTGTTCGAGCGCCCGCGACACGAAGCGAGTCAGGGTCGGATCATCGAAGGCGGCCCACCAGGATTGAAGGTCCGCCTTGCTCTGAGCTGCCCGACTCTCGACGGTTTCCTGACCGAGGAAGCGAGGCGAGAGGGGAATCTCAGGCGGCCTGTAGTTCGGTCCGAGCGCGCAGCCATAAAGGAGGCTGACACTCAACAGAAGCACGAGAAGGCGGGAGGCTGTGAACATCGGCGGTCCTCTTCAGAAGCCTGATCTGATGTGACTATAATCCAAATTGGTCACTAGTTGTCAAGTGGCCGGGGACGAGGTATCGTTTGGCTATGAGCGCCACGACTTCGTCGCCTTTGTCGCGCGGCCCCGCCGACCACGCGGTTCGAGATCAGATCATCGAGGCGGCGCACGAACACTTCAGCCGGTTCGGCTACGAGAAGACGACCGTCTCTGACCTGGCCAAGTCCATCGGCTTTTCCAAGGCCTACATCTACAAGTTCTTCGATTCCAAGCAGGCGATCGGCGAGGCCATCTGCGCCAAAACGGTAAACGCCACGATCGCGACG
>DATBNA010000321.1:0-3564 GCA_036554545.1 Hyphomonadaceae bacterium | reverse complement strand
CGACTCCTTCATCAGCACCAGCGCGGCGGCGCCGTCCGAAATGGCGGAGGCGTTGGCGGCGGTGACGGTGCCATCCTTCGAGAAAGCAGGCTTCAGTTCCGGGATCTTTTCCGGCTTGGCGTTGCGCGGCAGCTCGTCGGTGTCGATGGTTACGTCGCCCTTCTTGGACTTCACGACGACCGGCGTGATCTCGCGCTTGAAGCGGCCTTCCTTGGTGGCGGACTGGGCGCGGCTCAGCGTTTCAAGCGCGTAGGCGTCCTGCTGCTGGCGGGTGAACTGGTATTCCTTGGCGATCATATCGGCGAAGTTGCCCATGGCGCCGCCGGCATAGGCGTCTTCGAGGCCGTCGGTCGCCATGTGGTCCTTCATCGCCGCCGCGCCGTACTTGTGGCCCTTGCGCAGGTCGACGAGGTGCGGGGCGTTGGTCATCGACTCCATGCCGCCCGCGACAACCACGGTGGCGTCGCCCGAGAGGATCGCGTTGCGGCCCATGACGGCGGCCTGCATGCCCGAGCCGCACATCTTGTTGATGGTGGTGGCCTGCGCCCCTTTGGGAAGCTCGGCCTTGATGCCGGCCTGGCGGGCCGGGGCCTGACCCTGACCTGCAGGTAGGCAATTCCCCATGTAGACGAGGTCGACGTCCTCGCCCCTGATGCCGGCTTCCTTCATCGCGCCCTTGATGGCGACGGCGCCGAGTTCGTTGGCGGAGAAGCCAGCAAGTTCACCGAGAAGACCGCCCATTGGCGTGCGCGCCATGCCTACGATGACGACCGGATCACCAGCGCTCATGGGAAAACCCTTTTTGTGTTATCAGTACGGGCGCAACATCGGCGCGCGACCGCCGCCAGTCAACGGGGGACCCTCCCGGTTCGGGAACGGCGGCGGCGCTTGTTCGTTGCGCTTGGAAGATCCTGTTCCGGAGAACATCGAATGTCAGGCCTGTCGATCGATCATGGCGCGTGGGTGATGGTAGGCGATGGCGAAAAGGCCCTTTTCTTCAGGAACGAAGGGGACGGGCTTCACCCGAGGCTGGAGGTTGTCGATGTGCTTGAGAACGACAACCCCATGACACATCAGCAGGGAACGGACCGGCCTGGCCGCACCCACAGTTCTGTGGGGACGCACCGCAGCGCCATGGATGAAACCAACTGGCACAAACTCGAGAAGCACCGCTTCGCCAAGGAAATTGCCGACGCGCTCTACACGGCCGCCCATCGCGGACGATATTCCAAACTGGTCATCGCGGCGCCTCCCATGATCCTGGGCGACATCAGAAAGGCGCTGCACAAGGAAGTGTCGGAGAAGGTGGTCGCGGAAATCTCGAAGGACCTGACGAACATGCCCAAGAACGAAATCGAGCGTGCGCTGACCGGTCCACATTGAAAGGAGGAGGCAATGGTTGGACGTCACACGGAAGAAGTACGTGCAGTCGACATGGAGGTCGGCGGCGACGACGACATGCCTGGCATCGCCCTCGAGCTGACTACCGACGATATCGACGATGTCGCCCTCGATCCGAACCTGACTGTCGGTGAACGCAGCGAGCGCCTGCTGGAATTGCGCGACGAGCTGCTGCTGCGGCGGTCCGGCGACTATACGGGCGACATGGAAGGGCTCTTCCGTCATCTCGGCGACCGGCTCGCTTCGCTCGGCAATCCGCAGGAAAGCGAGAGCGTGTATGAGTCCACCGGCATGTATCCGGGCGACCGGAGCGACGATGACGACCCGGCCGATCACATCGACGATGAAGAGCCGGAAGAGGACGGCGGGCCTTAGGGACGCAGCACCAGCAGCGTCGACGTGCCGTGGGCGTAGAGCTTGCCGTCCGGCCCGGTGAGCGTCGCGTCCGATGTGATGATCTGCTTTCCGCGCGCCAGCAGTTTCGCCTCGCAGCGATAGACGCCTGAATTGGGCCGGATTGCCCGCGTGAGGTTTCCCTTGGTTTCGAGCGTGGTGTAGCCGACGCCGGGCGGCAGGATGCTCATCGCTGCGCAGCCGCAGGCCGAGTCGATCATGGTCAGCGACCAGCCGCCATGCACGCCGCCCATCGGGTTGATGCTCTCCTCGCCCGGTTCGCCGGCGAACACCACGCGGCCTTCCTCGACCTCGGCGATCCAGAAATTGAGCGACTTGCTGATGCCGGCCTGGGGGAGCGTCCCGTTCATGACGCCGCGCAGGATCTCGACGCCCGACATCTTCATGGTCTCCGGCGTGACGGCGACGCCGACGTTGGAGATCCTGTGAAACTTGTCGCCGTCGCCCATGATGTCCTACCGGGAGGCGTCCGGCGTGGACGTGGTTCGCGCCGGCGCATAGTTTGCCTTGTGTGCGTGGGAGGTATTGGTGGCCGGCAGTTTCATCAAGGTAGAGACCGGGGGCCGCATAGCGATTGTTCGCTTCGACCGCGGCGACAAGGCGAACGCCTTGTCCGCGGAAGCGCTGCGTCAATTGACGGAAACTGCACGCAGCTTTCATGCGCGGCCTGACCTTTCGGCGGTGATCCTCACGGGGCAGGCGACGAATTTCACGCTGGGCGCCGACCTCAAGGACCCGGAGCGCGCGGCGATGCGCGGAGAGGGACTGGCGCAGCGGCGCATATCGCTGCGGCTCGGACCGGAGATGTGCGAGGCGTGGGAAAAGGTCGATGCGATCACCATCATGGCGATCGAGGGCTGGTGCGTTGGTGGCGGAGCGGCGCTGGCCGTGGCGTGTGATCTGCGTGTGATGGCGAAGTCGGCGACGCTGTACGTGCCCGAGGTGGCGCGCGGCATGAACATGAGCTGGGGCTCGATCCCGCGCATGACGGCGCTGGTCGGACCTGCCCGCGCCAAGCGGCTGGCGGCGCTGTGCGAAAAGGTCGATGCGGTCACGGCGCTGTCGTGGGGACTCGCCGATGCGGTGAGCGAGGATGGCGGGGCGCTTGCGAAGGCGATGGAATTTGCAGCGGCAGCGGCGGCGTTGCCGCCGACGGCGCTGAAGCTGGTGAAGCGCGATGTGAATGTCGCTGCGCTCGCGCTGAGCCAGGCGACCGCGCATCGCGATCTCGAGGCGTTCGCGCTGATGGAGCAGTCGGAGGATTTCAAGGAAGGTGTTTCTTCTTTCCTTGAGGGGCGCGATCCGAAGTTCACAGGCGACTAGCAGCCCGCCGCCCTCTCAACGGGTCATCCTCGGCACCGAAGGCCGCATCCCGGGAATCCGGGTTGGCTGCTTCGACGGGAGTGCGGGAGAGTTCCCTTGCCGCTCGAACAGAGATTCTCGGGATGCGCTCCCACCTTCGCTGCGCTTCGGCGTGGCAAGTCGCTTACCCGAGAATGACCCGTTGAGAGTGTTGGGCTTCGATTTCAAACATCGCAGTCGACGCAATCTCGCTTCCGGACCGGCTCTGGCCGTCCGTGTCGCTGTCGTCTCCTCCCTCCTTGATGAGGGAGCGGCCGTTTTTCCCGGCTCGGGTACATTGGAGTTGTTGCGACTCACCAGGCGAACGAGCCGCCAGGGGCCTTAGCTCCAAGCCTTGTGCCGGTGCCGTCGCGCAGGGTTTTGTAACCGAACCACCCTGGACCCTCC
>DATBNA010000293.1:0-10672 GCA_036554545.1 Hyphomonadaceae bacterium | reverse complement strand
TGGCTCTGCTGCCGATCTGGCCGGCGTGGGGCACGCGCATCTGGCTCGATACGCTGCTGGTCTTCGCCAGCGTCTACCAGGCCGCGGGCTGGCTGGCGGCCATGCGCCTCATTGGGCGGCGGTAGCGAGGTTCGCACGCGGACCAATTCTCGCCATCAGGTCTTCAACATAGACGGCGACGCGCTTGCGCAGCGCATTGGTCGTGACCTTCGAATAGAGCGTGACGCCATAATAGATCGGGATGCCGATCAGCACGAAGCATAGCGGCACCGACAGGAACAGGACGAAAGCCGCAATGCCTTCGACCCGATCGCCGATCATCGACTGCCGCCCCGTCCGGATGTTGATGTCGCAGATCTGGCTGCCGCCGCGAAAGATGACGGCGACGCGATCGCCAGCGCTGTAGTCCTCGGAAAGGTCGATCGGCGTGATCTCGTTGTTTTCATCCCACTTCACGCGGCAGCGCGTGAAGCGCCAGGTGCGACCGGCGGGATTCTTCTTTTCACTGGTCGATACCGTTTCGAGCACGGTTCCGAGCCTGTGATAAAGCGCCTGCGCGCCCATCGGCCTCTCCCTCCCCGTCCCGAGCCTCATAGACCAGAGCAAGGGTAGCTAAACAAGTGCCTCAGGCCTCGCGTGAACGATGACCTGAACGGAGGAAGTTTACCATCCACTCGCCGACCAGCGTGTTGTCTTCCGGCTGGCGCAGCGATTCGACGGCCGCATCGACCTGTTCATCCGTCAGCGACTTGCCCCGCCGCGCGCTGTAGAGCGCCGTCGAGAACGCATCACCGAATTCAGGATGGCCCTGCACGCTCATCACCGGCGCGCCCTGGTAGGCAAGCATCGCATGCTCGGTATGGGCCGAGCGCGCCAGCGTCACCGCGCCGTGCGGCGGCGTGATCACCTGATCCTGATGGCTGACAGAGAGCGAGATGGATTGACCGGCATCGCCCATCCACGGACGCTTTTCGAGGATCTGGTATGTGTGGCGGCCTACGCCCCAGCCCTTTTCGGACTTGCGGACGTCGCCCCCCATCGCATCGGCGATGACCTGGTGGCCGAAGCATATGCCGACCATCGGCGTGCGCGACGCGAAGGTCCGGCGCACGAAATCGCGCAGCTGGTTCATCCACGGCGTCGAATCATAGACGCCAAAGGGCGAGCCCGTGATGACCACAGCATCAAGCCGGGAAGGATCCGGAAGGGCTTCACCGTCCAGCAAGGCGACCGATTCGAAGGCAAGGCTTTCGTCGGCCTTCGACAGAAGGGACACGAACATGTCGGGATAGCGAGGGAAGTCTTCTGAAAGCCGCCCTGGCGCCCGCCCCGTTTCCAGAATTGTTACCCTCATCGCGTCTATGTGGCGCCCGTGCCGCCCCGAGCCAAGAGGCCGCATTTGAAGCTTTTTGCCTTGCGTTGACAGGGCCAAGGCGGGGTCTAATACCGTCCACAACCAACGGCGAATGCCGGGGCCAGAGGTAAAAAGCGCATGTCCGGATGGACTGACAAGCGGCCGATGTCGCCGCATTTCCAGGTCTGGAAATGGCATGTGACCATGCTGGGCTCGATCGTGCACCGCGCGACGGGCATGGCGCTTTATGGCGGCGCAGCCATCGCGGTCGCCTGGCTGTTCGCAATCACTCTCGGCGAGGACAGCTACAACCAGTTCGCGGCCTTCGCCGGTTCGATTCCGGGACAGGTGATCCTGTTCGGCCTCCTGTGGTCTGCGGTTTATCACGCGCTCAACGGCGTCCGGCACCTGGTCTGGGATGCAGGCCATGGCTTCCAGCTCGCCACCGCCAATTTCACGGGCTGGCTGGTCCTGCTTCTTTCGATCGTCGGCGCTGCCGGCATCTGGGTCATCGCCGGCCTCGTCCCCGGCATCGATCCGCTCGGCGTGTGGGGAGCGCCCCAATGAAAGAGTCGATCCGCACTCCGCTCGGAAAAGTTCGCGGCCTCGGCGCCGCCAAGGAAGGCGCGCACCATTTCATCGTGCAGCGCGTCTCTGCCATCGCCCTGCTGTTCCTGCTTCCCTGGTTCCTGATCTCGGCGCTGTTCGCCGCGCGCGGCGGCTATCAGGGAGCGGTCGACTTCGTCGCCAGTCCGCTCAACGCCGTGCTCGCGCTGATGACGGTAGGGGCCTCGCTCTATCACATGCAGATCGGCATGCAGGTCGTGATCGAGGACTACATTGCCAAGACCGGCACACGCATATTCCTGCTGATCCTCAACATCTTCTTCGCGGTGGTGCTGTTCGCCGCGGCGGCGTTCTCGATCCTCGAGATCGCCACCTGATCGCCGCTTGTCAGACTTCAAGGACGTGACCTGATGACCGCCTACGCCTGGAACGATCACACCTATGACGTCGTGGTGGTCGGCGCCGGCGGCTCGGGTCTCCGCGCCGCTCTCGGTTGTGCTCAGGCAGGCCTCAAGACAGCGTGCATCACCAAGGTCTTTCCGACCCGTTCGCACACCGTGGCGGCGCAGGGCGGCATCTCCGCCTCGCTCGGCAATATGGGCCACGACGACTGGCGCTGGCACATGTACGACACGGTGAAGGGCGCCGACTGGCTCGGCGATCAGGACGCCATCGAGTACATGGTCCGCCAGGCGCCTGCCGCGGTGTACGAGCTCGAGCACTGGGGCGTGCCCTTCTCCCGCACCGAGGAAGGCAAGATCTACCAGCGCGCTTTCGGCGGTATGACGAAAAACTACGGCGAGGCCTCGATCCAGCGCACCTGCGCCGCCGCCGACCGCACCGGCCACGCCATGCTCCACACGCTCTATGGCCAGTCGCTGAAATACGCCGTGGACTTCTTCATCGAGTATTTCGCGCTCGACCTGATCATGGACAATGGCGCTTGCCGCGGCGTCACCGCCTGGAAACTCGATGACGGCTCGCTCCACCGCTATCGCGCGCAGCGTGTCATCATGGCGACGGGCGGCTATGGCCGCGCCTATTATTCCTGCACCGGCGCCCATACCCAGACAGGCGATGGCAACGCCATGGTGCTGCGGGCCGGACTGCCCCTGCAGGACATGGAGTTCGTGCAGTTCCACCCCACCGGCATCTATGGCGCAGGCTGCCTCATCACCGAAGGCGCGCGCGGGGAAGGCGGCTATCTCACCAACGCCAAGGGCGAGCGCTTCATGGAGCGCTACGCGCCGACCGTGAAGGACCTCGCCTCGCGCGACGTCGTCAGCCGGGCGATGACCGTGGAGATCCGCGAAGGCCGCGGCGTCGGTCCCAACAAGGACCACATCCACCTCCACCTCGATCACCTTGATCCGAAAATCCTGCACGAGCGGCTGCCCGGCATTTCGGAAAGTGCGAAGATCTTCGCAGGCGTCAACCTGACGAAGGAGCCGATCCCGGTCCTGCCGACTGTGCACTACAACATGGGCGGCATCCCCACGAACTATCACGGCGAAGCGCTGACCAAGGTCGGCGACAATCCCGACACGATCATTCCGGGCCTGATGGCGGTCGGCGAGGCAGCATGCGTTTCGGTGCACGGCGCCAACCGGCTGGGCTCCAACTCGCTGATCGACCTCGTCGTCTTCGGGCGCGCCGCCGGCCTTCGCTGTGGCGAGGCGCTGGAGGCGGAAGCCAACCAGCCCGACCTGCCGAAGGATGCGGGCGATGCGCACCTTGCGCGTTTCGACAGGTTCCGGAACGCCAAGGGCGGCTCGTCGACGGCGAAGCTGCGCCTCGACATGCAACGGGCGATGCAGGAAGACTGCGCCGTGTTCCGTACAGGCGAGACGCTGAGCAGCGGCGCCAAGCGCATCGCCGAAGTCGTGAAGTCCGTGGCCGACATCGGCGTGAAGGACCGCGGCATGATCTGGAACACCGACCTGGTCGAAACGCTGGAGTTCGACAATCTCCTCCTCCAGGCCGCGGCCACCGTGAACTCCGCCGCCAACCGCAAGGAAAGCCGCGGCGCCCACGCACGCGAGGACTTCCCCGACCGCGACGACAACAACTGGATGAAGCACACGCTGGCGTGGGTCGACGGCAAAGGCGCCGTGAAGATCGACTACCGCCCGGTCCACGCCTTCACGATGTCGAACGATGTCGAGTACATCAAGCCGAAGCCGCGGGTGTATTAGGCTTGCTTCGCTCGCTGGTGCGCGGCGAGCAATATGAAGAAGGCTGGACATCGGCCATGCGTCTCCGGTCTCGCAGGCGAGCGCCGCGAGGGTCTGGGGATAGTGGATTTCATTTCACTCAGTGAGCCTGGCGGCGGCGCGCGTATGCGCGCGCCAGCTTTTCGGGCGCTGAAACCAGTAGGTGTCGCCGGAGACAGCGGCGACTGGATCGCCATCATCACATGGTTCGTCATGCATGGCCGGCGATCTGCGGCCAGCATCAGCGATGCCGCTTGGCGCTCGCGACGAATGCGGACGGCGCGGCGATGGGCGAGGCGCTCGATCATCTCGTAGCGCCGGGCAAGGCTGCGGACATGCAGCGTCAGGGTGCGAAAATCGGGCGGATGAACGGATAGGCGGGAAGGATGAATACCGGGCCGCGGCTGCGGCGGGGCGGGACAGCCGAGGATTTCCATGGCGCGAAGACCGATGACGGCCTCAAGACAGCGCTCGCCGCTGACCAGCGCCTGCGCCCACATCGCACGGCGAGCAGGATCGAGCAGCAGGCGCCGGATGACGCTCTCGCGTTCGAGGCCGAAGGCGAAGGCCTCGAGAAGATGAGTGAGACGGCCATGGTACCAGAGCGCCGGCCGAAGCCAGGCAAAAAGGCGGAAGAGGATTTCGGTCCAGGACGACATGACGGCGCATTATCCCCCGCGATTTGAGGTGGGGGACAACGCAGCCGGAATCCCCCGATTTGTTTTGGACGGGCCGCTGAAATCATTCAGGAAAGTTTTTTCGCAGCCGGTCTGGATTCGGCGGATTTGGAGACGTTTATGGCGGGCCGGCAGCGGCGCGCTTGACCGGTCTGGCGCCCCAGCCCAACCTCGCCGGCGTTCAAGATCGGGGCCTGACCATGACAGCGAAGATTACGCGCCGGGGCGCGATGGCGTTGGCGTCTTCCGTCGCCTTGGCGCCGCTTGTCGGCTGCGGCGAGAGCAAACCTGCCGGTCCATCGGTTGACGAGACGTTCACCGCGCTCGGCGCCAAATGGCTGGACAGCTATGCCAAGACGCGGCCGGCCGGCGCGACGGGACTCGGCGATCACCGCTTCGATGGCGAGATGGACGACGTCAGCGCCACGGGACGCGCAGCGAAACTGGCGCTGGTGAAGGAAACGACAGACGCGCTCGCCGCCATCGACCGCACCAAGCTGTCGCGCGACAACCAGGTCGACGCAGCGATGCTGGCCGAGCAGCTTGAGAGCGAAAGCTTCGGGCTCGAAACGCTGCAGGACTGGGCGTGGGATCCGCTCAACTATTCCGGTCTTGCCGGCGGAGCGCTCTACTCGCTTATGGCGCGCGAGTTCGCGCCGATCAACGAACGGCTGATCAACGCAGCTTCCCGCATGGAAAAACTGCCGGACCTTCTTGCCGAGACGCGCCGGCAGCTCGTCGCCGAGCGCGTGCCGCTGATCCATGCCGAGACCTACTCGCGCCAGAATGGCGGCGCGGTATCGATCATCGACGATCTGATCCTTGCGCAGTCGGCCGGTCTTGGCCCCGAGGACAAGGCGCGCCTCACCGCCGCCGCGGACAAGGCCAAGGCCGCCATCGCCGGCCACCAGACCTGGATCGACACCCAGCTTATGCCGAACGCCAAGGGCGATTTCCGGCTCGGCGCGCTCTATGACGCGAAGCTGCGTTACTCGATCAACTCGCCGATCCCGCGTGCGGATCTCGCAGCCAAGGCAAAGGCCGACGCGCAGGCGATCCGCGATGAGATGTTCGCCATCGCCGAGCCGCTGGTTGGCAATCACCCGGGCGTGAAGGCGCTGGCGAGGACATTGCCGGCCGAGCGCCGCCAGCTCGCCATCATCGCGGCCGCCCTCAAGCTGGCCGCCAACGAACGCCCGCCGCGTGAAAGGCTGATGGAGGACGCGCGCAAGACGCTGGATGAAGCAACCGCCTACATCCGCGAGAAAGACTTCATCACCTTGCCTGATGCGCCGGTGAAGATCATCGAGATGCCGAAATTCCAGCAGGGCGTATCGGTCGCCTATTGCGACTCGCCCGGCCCGCTCGACCGCAAGCTCGACACCTTCTATGCGATCTCGCCAATTCCGGCGGAGTGGACGGCCGAGCAGACCGCTTCCTTCCTGTCCGAATACAACTCGCACATGCTCTACGAGCTATCGATCCACGAGGCGATGCCGGGCCACTACCTGCAGATCTGGCATTCCAACAAGAACCCCAGCGTGCTGCGCGCCGTGCTCGGCTCCGGCACGTTCGTCGAGGGCTGGGCCTGCTATGCCGAAGACCTGATGATCGAGCAGGGTTTCGGCGCCGACAATCCGTTGCGCAGGCTCACCAATCTCAAGATGCGGCTGCGGTCTGTGACCAACGCCATCCTCGACCAGGGCGTGCACGTCGAAGGCTGGGACGAGGCGGCCGCCATGAAATTCATGACGCAGGACGCCTTCCAGGAGGAACGCGAGGCGGCCGGCAAATGGACGCGCGCGCGCGTCAGTTCGGGACAACTTTCAACCTACTACGTTGGCTGGGGCGAACACCATGCGCTGCGCAAGGAAGCGGAAACCAGGTGGGGCGCCGACTTCGGTCTCAAACGGTACCACGACACCGTGCTGAGCCATGGCTCGCCGCCGCTGCGATTTGTCCGCCAACTGATGTTTGAAGAACCGATCGCCTGAACTTTGGCGCCTCAATGCGACACTGCAGGCGCCAAGATTTGGGCGCCCCGCTGTGCTAACAGCGACGCATTGATCTGACTATTTCGCGAGCGGGATTCACTGGCGGACAACGTCGCCCTATGATTCTGTTCAGCGCACGTTGCGGATGGGCGGATAGTCTGGCGACAGCGTAACCACGACACTGGCTTTCGATCATGCAGAACATCTGGGGTAACCGGACAGAAACAGGGCTCACCGCGGACGAGTTTCGCGATGAAATCGCCCTGCATCTCACGCGGAATCTGGGCGAGCCCCACACCGCCTTCTCCGATCAGGATGGGTGGACTGGCAAGTCGAAGGAGCCTGGACCGCCGATCGATGTCCTGGTCGTGCCGCCGGAAGGCGAACGCCGCTTTGCCTATGTCTGCACCATGGGCTGCAGCCTGAAGAAGAATGGCGACAAGGCCCGCATGGAGTTCGTCATGGCGGCGCCGCAGACCGGCGAAGCCAAGGAAGACCTCGCCCGCCTCAACCTCGCCGCCAACACGGTGCGGCAGTTCGCCAAGCTGGTGCATATCCAGCCCGTACGGGTGACGCCGGGCGAAACCGTGCAGTTCTCCGCCAATCCCAAGCCGATGTTCGAAGGTTCGAAACAGCTGGGCTTTGCGTTTGCGACGCCGCGCCTGCCGAATGACAGCTTCCAGGTCATGAAACTGCAGGGCGGCGAGGCGGTCTCCTTCCTCGCGCCGATCCCGATCTACCGCAGCGAGCTGCAGTATGGCCGCGCCAAAGGCCCACAGGCGCTCAACAAGGCGCTTACCAAGGCCGGCGTCACCGAGATGCTCGACCTTAACCGCCAGCCGGTGAAAGGCGGCGTCCTGGGCTTTTTCCGCGGGCTTTTCGGCCGCCGCTAGCGGCGCGAAAAAGTCGCTCGATCCTGCGGCCCATTCTGCGTCCTTTGGGGCGCTTTCCATTTACAAATCCCCGGCTAGATTGCCGCCAGTTTCAGGACGCCGGGGATATAGCTGGGCCATGGTCGAACTCACCCTTCCGCGCAACTCGGTGGTGAAGCAGGGCAAGGCCTGGCCTGCGGCTGCAGGGGCCAAGAAGACCCGAACCTTCAAGATCTATCGCTACGATCCCGAGACCAAGCAGAATCCGCGCTGGGACACCTATCGCGTCGACATGAGCAAGGTGGGGCCCATGATCCTCGACGTGCTCATCTACATCAAGAACGAGATCGACCCGACGCTGACCTTCCGCCGCTCGTGCCGGGAAGGCGTTTGCGGTTCGTGCTCGATGAACATCGGCGGGCGCAACACCATCGCCTGCACCAAGGGCCATGACGAGTTCTCGGGGACGATCACCATCTCGCCGCTGCCTCACCAGCCGGTCGTGAAGGATCTCGTTCCGGACCTCACCACCTTTTACGCCCAGCACACCTACGTTCAGCCCTACCTCAAGACGACGACGCCGGAGCCGCAGAAGGAATGGCGGCAGTCGGAAGACGACCGCAAGAAGCTGGACGGCCTCTACGAGTGCATCATGTGCGCGTCCTGTTCGACGGCGTGCCCGAGCTACTGGTGGAACGGCGACAAGTTCCTCGGGCCGGCTGCGCTGCTGCAGGCCTATCGCTGGATCATCGACAGCCGCGACGAGGCGACAGGCGAGCGGCTCGATGACCTCGAGGATCCGTTCAAGCTCTATCGCTGCCACACAATCATGAACTGCACGCAGGTCTGCCCCAAGGGTCTCAACCCGGCCAAAGCGATCGCCGAGATCAAGAAGCTGATGGTCGAGCGGGTGACTTGAGCGCTTCTTCGCTTCCGCCTTCAGGCGTCGCCATACGCCCGGCGATGGAAGCCGACCTCGACGCCATCACCGCCATCTACGGCCACGCGGTGCTCAACGGCACGGCGAGCTATGAATACGACGCGCCATCGCGCGCCGAGATGGGCTCGCGTCACGCCGCGCTGGCGGCTGGCGGATTCCCTTACGTCGTTGCTGAAACGGAGCGCGGCGCCATTGCGGGCTATGCCTACGCGGGGCCGTTCAGGACACGGCCCGCCTATCGCTTCACCGTTGAGGACTCGATCTATCTCTCGCCGGACTGGCAGGGACGGGGCGTAGGCAGGCTCCTGCTCCAGCGGCTCATCCTCCTAAGCGAGGCCCGCGGCGCACGCCAGATGATCGCGGTGATCGGCGATGGTCGCGTCAATCTCGCCTCCGTCCGCCTGCACGCAGCGATGGGGTTTGCCGAGTGCGGCCGCATCGAAGGCTCCGGCTTCAAGTTCGGCCGCTGGTGCGACACGGTGCTGATGCAGCGCCCTCTCAATGGCGGGACCACAACCCTGCCGCCTGCCTGATGGCGACTCGACGCGCAGCCAAATCTCTCGATGAACGTTTCGACTAGTGCAGCGACGGCAATGTTTGCATCTGCGGATGCAGCGTAGTCCTTCGCAGGCGGGGTCAAGTATTCGCCAAGCTAGTCAGAATCTCGACATGCCGCCGCCGCAATTGACTGCGGCGAAGGCCGGAACCCACCGCAAACGCTCTGCGTTTTCGACCTGCAGAATACTTGGCGGCCGCTGACTAGCGTTCCCATATTTCTGGAAAAGAAGACCCAGGCGGCATTGGCGCCGACCGGGCAGTTCCTGTGGAGGCGGTTTATGTACGGAGTTGCTCAACACGCCGGCGGACGTTCGCGCATGACAGGCGTGATGGTGGCAGCGCTTGTTGTCGCCGCTGTCGGCTATGGCGCGACACGCGATCTCTTTCAGTACGACGCGGAGCCTGCGCCGCCGCCGATGATCGTGACGATGATCGAGCCGGACACGCCGGATGTCGTATTGCCTGTTCCGGAAGAGATCCCGGAAGTACCGGTCGAGGTCGCCCCGCCTGAGCTGGTTGCGCCGCCGATCGAAGTTCCGCCCGATATCCCGCCGGTCATCGTCGCCCCGCTGGCGCCTGAAGTTCCGCCGGCGCCAGTCGAGCCTGCGCCCGTTGCGGCGCCGACGGGTTCCGACCGCGTCGCGCCGAGGCTGCAGACGCGAGATGAGCCGCCCTACCCGCCGCAATCGCTGCGGGCCAACGAGGAAGGCACAACGCACCTTGAGGTGTGTGTCAGCAATGCCGGCCGCGTGAGTTCGGCCTCCGTCGCTCGGTCGAGCGGCCACCCGCGCCTCGATGAATCGGCTCTGCGCTGGATTCGCAACGCCCGCTTCTCGCCTGGCAAGGTTGGCGGCGTCGCGCAGTCGATGTGCGGTCACGACGTCTATTACGAGTGGAAACTCGAAAACGTTCGCTAGTTTGCGAGTAGCGTAGAGTAAGGACCGGCCCGCCTCTCAGGCGGGCCGGTCTGCTTTCAGGCGGGATTGTCGAAATATCTCACCCGCTTGGCCGCAAGCTCCGGCGAAGGCGCCAGATCGCGATAACGGGCGCGATGCATCATCAGCATGGGCGCGACCGGGCTGACGTCCAGCTGGCTCGCAATCCGCACGTCTTCCGCAAAGGCGCGCTCCACAAGTTCGATGCCGGAAGGACAGGCCAGCAGGCGCGGCAGCAATTCGTCTTTCGCGTCCATGAAGCACGCCCGGGCCGCCAGCGCTTCGGGCGACAGATCGCCGCCAAGGCGCGCGACAATGGCCCCTGCGCCGGCAAGATCCTCGAATGCCACGCGCATCGATCCGTCGGGCCAGGTTTCGCCGGCTGGCACGACGAGGATGCGATCGCCTGCTTCAGCGGCGATTTCCGCGACCGCCGCGGCGTTGCGCAGCGAGCCGCAGAAGACGTGCTCTGCCCCGGCTGCGAGTGAGCATCGGGCGCCGTTGAGCGAGGACAGGACCAGCGCTTCGCCGGCGCAGGCGTTCGCAAGACTGGCTGGCGACA
>DATBNA010000287.1:0-2693 GCA_036554545.1 Hyphomonadaceae bacterium | reverse complement strand
CACCTCGCCACCGCGCCCAAATCCAACGCCGCCTACAAGGCCTATGGCGCCGCACGAGCGGCCGCGCGCGAGACCGGCTCGCTGGCGCCGCCCGCCCACATCCTCAACGCGCCGACGCAGATGATGAAACAACTGGGCTATGGCTCGGGCTACGAGTACGACCACGACGCCGAGGGCCAGTTCTCCGGCCAGGACTATTTCCCTGACGGGATGGAGCGCCAGACGTTCTACGAGCCGAAGGGCCTCGGCCGCGAAGGTCCTATCCGCGACAAGCTCGAGCAATGGGCGAAAGCGCGGAAGGAACGCTCGGGACGATAGGTCGCTTCCGCACGGCGCACGTCTTCGCTAGGTTGGCCTCCAGTCGGAGGGCCATCCATGCCGAAACCGGTTTATCTCGCAGCAGCTCTTGCCCTGTTCGCCGCACCGGCCTTCGCCGATCCGCCGCGGGCGCCGGCAAAGCACTTCACCGCGGCGGATGTCTTCAATCTTGAATACGCCAACAGCCCGGAGATCTCGCCGGATGGCGAATGGGTCGCCTACGTCCGGGTCTCCGGCGACGTGATGACGGACCGCTGGCGCCGTTCGATCTGGATCGTCGACCGGAACGGGAACTCTCATCGCCCGATCGCGCAGGGCAAAGGCGGCTACTCGCAACCTACTTGGGCGCCCGATGGTCGTGCTCTGGCCTTCGTCGCCAACGAGGACGGCGCAACCGAACTGCGCGTCTACCGCTTCGACATGCAGCGCGCGATGACGCTGACCCGGCTGCCGGATGGCGCCAGCAATCTGTCCTGGTCGCCCGACGGCAAGACGCTGGCGTTCCAGATGTTCGTCGAAGAGGACGCGCCGAAATCCGCAGCCCTGCCTTCGAAGCCTGAAGGCGCGGAATGGAACAAACCGGTGCGCATCACCGACCAGGTCAACTACCGCGCCGACGGGGCCGGCCTGCTGAAGCCGGGCTACACCCAGATCTTCGTCGTTCCCGCCGACGGCGGTACGCCGCGCCGCATCACCTGGGCGGGCCGCAACCATGATGGCCGCATGTCATGGACACCGGATGGCAAGGGCCTGCTGTTCTCCGCCAACGCTGAAGATGGATGGGAATACGATCCCCAAGGTTCTGATATCTATCTGCTCAACGTCGAGACTGCAGCGATCAGGCGCATCACCACGCGCAAGGGCCCGGAAAATTCCCCCGCCATGTCGCCGGACGGAAAGAGCATCGCCTATACAGGTTTCGATGATGACGGCTCCAGTTATCAGGTCAGCGAACTCTATGTCGCCAACGCCGACGGCGCCGGTGCGAAGTCGCTGACGGCCGGCCTCGACCGCGACATCTCCGATCCGCAATGGGCCGGCAATGGCGCGATCTGGTTCATGTATGAAGACAAGGGCGCCACCAAGCTGGCGCGTATCGCTCCCGGCGGCGGCAAGATCACCACGGTGCTCGGCAATCTCGGCGGCACGCTGGCTGATCGTCCGTATACTGGCGGCGCCTATTCCGTCGCGAAATCCGGCCGCTTCGCCGCCGTCACCAGCAATTCGCAGAAGCCTGGCGACATCACCGTCGGCGGCAATGGAAAGGAAGCAACGCTAACCTCGCTCAACGCCGATCTCTTCTCGGGCAAGACCATACCCGGCGCAACGCTGATCACAACGCCATCGAGCTACGACAGGCGCCCGGTGGAAGCGTGGGTCGTCCGCCCGCCGGACTTTGATCCCGCCAGGAAATATCCGCTGCTCCTCGAAATTCACGGCGGCCCGCACACGGCCTATGGCCCGGTGTTCGCCGCGGAAGTCCAGCTCTTCGCCGCCGCCGGCTACATTGTCGTCTACGCCAATCCCCGCGGCTCGACGTCCTATGGCGAAGAGTTTGGCGCACTTATCAGCCACAATTATCCGAGCCAGGACTATGATGACCTGATCAGCGTCGTCGACGCTGTCATCGCGAAGGAGCCAGTCGATCCCGATCGCCTCTATGTCACCGGTGGTTCGGGCGGCGGCGTGCTTACCGCCTGGATCGTCGGCTCCACCAACCGCTTCAAGGCGGCGATGGTGCAAAAGCCGGTCATCAACTGGACCAGTCACGTTCTTTCGGCGGACAATCCGACTTTCTTCGCCCGCTACTGGTTCGGCCCCATGCCATGGGAAGAAGGCGCGCAGGCGAAATACTGGGCCCATTCGCCGCTCTCGAAAGTCGGCAACGTCTCGACGCCGACCGCCGTGCTCGTGGGCGAGGAAGACAACCGCACGCCCAAGGGTGAGGCCGAGCAGTACTACCAGGCGCTCAAGATCCGGAAGGTTCCGACGCGGCTGGTCCTCGTGCCGGGGTCGTCTCACGACATCGCCGGCCGGCCGACGGGCCTGATTGCGAAGGTGAACGAGACCATTTCCTGGTTTGCCCAGTTTGGCGGTCCGCCGGTACCGGACCCCAACACGGGCACGTCCAGGTCGGGAGAAACGACGCCGGTCGCCGCCGCACGTTGAGTCTTGCCGCTACGGCTTCCATACCGGACAAGCCTGCGTGGAGGCCGCAAATGGCAAGGCGCAACTACGAGCAGCAACAGGTGTCGGACGAAGACCGCGCCTTCGTCCGCTCTCTCGTCATTCACGAGGACGCTGCCGTAATTGCCTTCGACAAGCCCTCGGGTTTGCCGGTCCAGACCCGCAATCCCGACGACCGCACGCTCGAT
>DATBNA010000276.1:0-2171 GCA_036554545.1 Hyphomonadaceae bacterium | reverse complement strand
ACGCAACTCCTTTCGGAGACGGACAAGGTGCGGGTCTGGATCATCCGACTGCAACCGGGCGAGCGGGTGGGGTTCCATCGCCATGTGCTCGACTATTTCTGGACCTCGGTCAATGGCGGGCGCGGCCGACAGCATCTGATGGATGGCACCACAGTCGAACACACCTACGGGCCCGGCGAGACGCGCCACGAAACCTACGGACCCGGCGAGTACAAGGTCCATGACCTCGAAAACCTCGGCGACAAGGAGATGATTTTCAACACGATCGAGTTCCTGGACAGCGCCAACAAGCCGCTGCCGATCCCCGAGCAGGTCCGCCTGTCGGCGGCCTGACCGGACGGTGGCTTGCGGGGATCGAAGGCGGCAACGTCATCCGCCTCATTCCGCGCCTGAAGATCGGCCGCTGGCGGCCGGCACATCACGTTCGGCGCTCCCTGGCCGCGTACGCTGGCCATTCCAGTTGTCCAGGCGGCGAACGGACTAGCCAAGTCGTCAACCATCCTGCAAACTGACGGCAATCAAGACGCGGCAGGCGCAAAGCAGCGAAAGCGGGACCTAGGGGGGCGGACGGCAGTGTCGGGAGAACTGCTTATCAATGCGATCATCGCCGGCGTGCTCCTGGGCGGGTTCTATGCGGCCGTAACGGTCGGAATTTCGATTGCCTTCGGTATACTTGACGTCGTCAACATCGCGCATCCCGCCTTCATCATCCTCGGTTCGTATATCGCCTATATCGTCAACCAGACGATTGGCCTCGACCCGATCCTGACGGCCATCCTCGTGCTGCCGGCCTTCTATGCGCTCGGAGCGGCCGTCTATCAGGTCTATTACGTATCGTTTGAAAAACGCGGACAGGAGGCGTTGCGCGGACTTGCCTTCTTCTTCGGGCTCCTGTTCGTCACCGAGGTCATGCTGATCCTGGTTTTCGGCGTCGACTACCGCTACGTGCAGGCCCCCTACATCGAACATACGTTGCGTTTCGGCTTCGTCGATCTGCCGCTGCGGATGCTGGTGCCTTGCGTGATTTCGCTGCTGATGGTCGGCGCCGTGCAACTCTACCTGTCGCGCACGTTTACCGGGCGCGCGATCATGGCGGTGTCGCAGGACCCGCTCGCGCTCCGCCTGATGGCCGTCGATCCGATCAAAATCAAGCGCATCGCGTTTGCGATCTCGATCGCGACCGCAGCCATGGCAGGCGCGTTCCTGATCGTCATCCAGCCGGTCGAGCCTTCGGTCGGCCGCGAATACATCGGCCGCGTGTTCGCGATCTGTGTGCTGGGCGGCATGCAGAGCCTGCCGGGAACGGTGATCGCGGCCATGTTGCTTGGTATTGTGGAGAGCATCACCGCCACGTTCTACGGTCCGTCCTGGGCGCCGGCGGTGGCGTTCGGCTTCCTGCTTCTGACGCTGGCGTTCCGGCCGGCCGGGCTATTGGGACGTTAGGGGCGGGGCAATCGTGCGTTCATCAGCGGTCTTCTTCATCATCGCAGCCCTGGTCGGCGCCCTGGTGTTCTTTGGCGCGCGCTGGGTCGCCAACGACTACGTGTTCTTCGCCGGCTATACCGTGCTGCAGTTCGTCGTGCTTGCAACCGCCTGGAATATCCTCGGCGGCTACTGCGGTTACGTGAACTTTGGTTCAGCGGCGTTCTTCGCAGTCGGTGCCTACTCGTCTGTCGCCATACACAAGCTCGGCACCAACATCGACCGATATTTCCCCGAATCGCTGACCGGGCTGGCAAGCGCGATTCTGCCGCTTAACATCCCGGTGCTGATCGTCATCGCCGGCATCGTCTCCGGGCTGATCGGGCTCGGCACCGGCTACCTGACGCTGCGGCTGCGCGGGGCGTTCTTCGCCATCGCCACGCTGGCGCTGGCGGTGGTGCTGCAGACGCTGGTGGTCAACTGGGATTTCGTGGGCGGCTCGCGCGGCGCCTATATCATCCGGCCGACCGAGGTGCCCGTCATCGGTCCCTATATCCAGTACCTGTTCATCCTGATGCTGGGACTGTCGGTGCTGGCGGTGACCGTTGCGCGGACCATCGAGCGTTCGCGGCTGGGCTACGGCTTCGCCACCATCCGCGACGACGAGATGGCGGCCGAGGCCTGCGGCGTGCCGACGCTGCGGCTCAAGCTGATCGCAACCACGATCTCCGGCGCGCTGATGGGCATGG
>DATBNA010000272.1:0-3125 GCA_036554545.1 Hyphomonadaceae bacterium | reverse complement strand
CCTCGGCGCTAAAACAGCACCTGGTGGAAGGCCTCGATATCCTGATCGTCCGCGAGCTGACGTCAGGCGTCTATTTCGGCGAGCCGAAGGAAATCACCAGCTTGCCGAATGGCGAGAAACGAGGCGTCGATACGCAGAGCTATACTTCCAACGAGATCCGCCGCGTCGCGGCGCGTGCATTCGAGCTGGCGCGCGGGCGCAAGGGCAAGGGTGGCCGTTTCGGCGGCGTGCTGTCGTGCGAGAAATCCAACGTCATGGAATCCGGCGTGCTGTGGCGCGAGGAAGTGACGAAGCTGCACAAGGAAAAGTATTCTGACGTCCAGCTCGACCACATGCTGGCCGACGCCGCCGCCATGCACCTGGTGAAGGCGCCGAAGGACATCAACGTGCTGCTGGCCGACAACCTGTTCGGCGACATCCTGTCGGATGAGGCCGCCATGCTGACCGGCTCGATCGGCATGCTGCCGTCAGCCGCGCTGGGCGATCCGGGCGTGCCTGGACTTTACGAGCCGGTGCATGGCTCCGCGCCGGACATCGCCGGCAAGGGCCTCGCCAACCCCTGCGCCGCCATCCTCTCGCTGGAAATGGTGATGCGCTGGAGCCTCAACCGGCCTGACGCCGCCGACCGCATCTTCAAGGCGGTGGACGCCGCGCTCAACGCCGGCGCGCGCACAGCCGATCTGGGCGGCAAGCTCTCCACGCGCCAGATGGGCGATGCGATCCTGAAGCAGCTCTAGGAAGCGGTTGGTCAGCTGTAGTCGCAGATACGCGCCAGACGGTTGTCGCGCAGCTCGAAAATCGTCGCGCCGCGGATAGAGATGTGCTCGCCCACCCGGATGTGATGGCCGAGCTCGGCAGCGGCTACGCCTGAAAACACCGTTTCCGCGGCGGCGCGCTCGCCGTCGACGATGATTGCAACAAGTTCATGCCGGCGTTCGCGGAAGGCGCGGGTGGTCGCCTCGATCACCTCGCGCATCTCGTCCTTGCCTTTGAGTCGGATCGATCCGCCAGGATTGGTGATTGTCTCGAACACCACGTCATCGGCGCAACAGTCGAGCATCCCCTCGACGTCGCAGGCGTTGTAGCGCTCGACATAGCGCCGCACGACATTTGCGACCTCGGACATCACGGCTCCTCTGTCGACCCCTGAAGGGCTAGGCCTGGGGGCGAATTGTCGATACTGAACCCGGCGTTTCTACAGACGCAACCGCATCGCGAGCGGACACACGGGACTGCGGCAAGCTATCCGCAGGAATGTGACCACAACACGACCGGTCGCTGCAGGCGATCCGCCGCCAGGAGGCTTAAGATGCCGCTTAAAGTCGCAGTCCTGGGCGCTACCGGGCTGGTCGGCAAGGAGATCCTCAGCGTCCTCGACGAGCGCGGTTTCCCGGCCGATGAAGTGATCGCGCTATCTTCCCGCAAGGTGATCGGGTCGGAAGTCAGCTTCGGTGAAAAGACTCTGAAAACAAGGGATGTCGAGGAATTCGATTTCTCGACCGTCCAGCTCTGCATCATGGCGACAGGCGATCCGGCCGCACGCAAATGGGGCAACAAGGCCGCCGCCCATTGTATCGTGATCGATACGTCGCGCGCTTTCCGCATGGATCCGCAGGTGCCGCTGGTCGTGCCCTCCGTGAACGCGGACGCCATCGAGGGATTCAGCCGTCGCAATATCGTGGCGGTGCCGGATGGCGTGACCGCGCAGCTCGTGACCGTGCTTAAACCGCTGCACGAGGCGGCGGGAGTCGAGCGTGTCGTTGTCGCCACCTATCAGTCCGTATCCGGCGACGGCCAACGCGCCATTGACGAGCTGTGGACGCAGACCAAGGGCCTCTACGTCAACCAGGCGCCCGAGCCGAAGGAATTCCCGCGCCAGATCGCCTTCAACGTCATCCCGCAGGTCGACGAGTTCATGGATGACGGCTTCACCGAGGAAGAATGGCGCATCTCGCAGGAAGTGCGGAAGATCGTCGACAGCGACATCCAGGTGGTCGCGACCTGCGTGCGTGTGCCGACCTTCGTCGGCGTCGGCGAGGCCGTGCACGTCGAACTGGCCGAGCCGCTGTCTGCATCAGACGCCCGAACCATGCTGCGCGAGGCGCCCGGCGTGATGCTGGTCGACAAGAAACAGGAAGAAGACGGGTATGTGACGCCGGTGGAATCGGTCGGCGAATGGGCGACGTTTGTCTCCCGACTGCGCGAGGATCCGACGGTCGCCAACGGACTTGCTTTCTGGATCGTGTCCGACGACCTCCGAAATGGCGGATCATTGCTGGCCGTTCAGGCCGCCGAACTCCTGCTCAACCGCGGAGCGCTGAGCGCTCCCCTGAAGGCCTGAGCCTGAAAGCGGGGGTGGGTCCGAACCGCTAGGAGATTTTCTCATACGACGGCGCCGAATGTAGCGTCGTCTTTCCAGTTCCCCGGCGGGCCGGCTGCCCCTATCTAGCGCCGATGCCGACGAATGCAGAAACCCGCACCGGCCTTCTCGCCGCCATTGGCGCCTACGCGCTGTGGGGCTTCCTGCCGCTTTATTTCAAGCTGCTGGGCGAGACCTCGCCGGCAGTGATTCTGGCGCACCGGATTGTCTGGTCCGTTCCGACCGCGCTGATCCTGGTCGTCGCGGCGGGCAAGTGGGCAGACCTCATGAGCCTGCCTCGGCAGCGCAATGTGATCCTCGCCCTGCTCGCCTCGGCGCTGATGGTGGCGGTCAACTGGACAATCTACATCTGGGCCGTCGTCAATGACCGGGTGCTGGAAGGCAGCCTCGGCTATTTCATCAATCCGCTGATCACCTTCCTCTTTGCCGCGCTCTTCTTTGGAGAACGCTTCCGGCCGATGCAGCTGATGGCGCTCGGCATCGCCGCCGCCGGCGTACTCAACCAGACGCTGGTGGTCGGGCAGTTTCCATGGGTCTCACTTTCGCTGGCGGTCTCGTTCGCGGTTTACGGCGCGATCCGCAAGAAAACACCGGTCGACAGCCGTGTCGGCTTCGCGGTGGAAGCAATCTGGCTGACGCCGGTCGCGGCGCTCTACCTGCTGTTCTTCCTGCCGCCGGGCGTCGCCGCCTTCGGCGATGGCAGCGCTAGCCTGGTCTCGCTCCTGCTGCTGGCCGGTCCGGTGAC
>DATBNA010000250.1:0-2182 GCA_036554545.1 Hyphomonadaceae bacterium | reverse complement strand
CACCCACCGCAGGATCGTCGTGTGGGACACCGCCAATCCGCGCTCGGCGATCATGGCGACGAGATCCCGATAACTCAGCCGGTACGTGATGTACCAGCGAACACATAACTCGATAATTTCGGCCTCGAAGCGCCGCCGGCGGTAGATCGGGTCACGAGCAATCGGCTTGGTCATCACAGGCTCCTGCCGGAGCCGTTGATGCTACCGTCACACCGCTAACGCACCAGAACCGAGGAATCAATACATCGTCTCAACTACTTGATTCATGACGTTTTTTCGGACGCCTTGAATTCTTGTTCCATGAGTGCCGCGACTATTGGTCTTGTCGTTCCTTAGATCTCTGGAAACGCTTTCGGATGGCTCAGCATCAGCTTGCGCAAGTTCTGCCGACCTACACCCATAGGCGTTGAGCCTCGGGACTGCGCGGCGAGGACGAGACGCCCTCAGGCCTGACCGACGGCCGATTCAGCGATCCGCGTGCGCGTCCGGAAGCTGCGACCAGCCTGGATGGTCGAATGTGGCGCCGTAGTCGTGCAACACCGCCGCAAGCTGCGGCACGCCGTCCGGCGAGCCCGGATCCTCGCGCACGGCACCGGCGGCGCTCAACAGGCGCCCAATCAGGGCATGCAGCGCCGCATCCGGCTCCGGCTCGAGCTTGCAGCTCTCAACCATGTACCGGACGTCTGCCTCGACCGCAGCGGCGAGCGCCGCGGCTGACTCCGCCTGCAGACTTCCTCGTTCGTACGCCGCCTGGTTCTGTTCCACTGCGCTGCGTATGCGGGTCATCGCGGATCTAAGTGGAACGTCGGTGGCCCATAACTGGCCGGCCGGGAGGACGGGCGCAGCGGCATGGCTGGCGTGCCCGTGCTGCTCGGCCGCGGATCCACGGTCAGCCGTTTCGCCTGCTGCCGGCGCCGCTGCTTCGGGACCTTGGGCACTGTCGCAGCCGGTACCAAAAAGCGCCGAGACAACGGCGGCGGCAACTGCGTTAAAGACCTTCATGCCAATGCTGCGGGGACGCGCAAGCCGCCCGTCGACTGCGTCGACGATACGCCGCACGGCGAGGCCCGGAAAATACTCAATCAAATCAGTTGCAGTCTTCATCCTGAGGGCTTCCGCTAATGATTTTTCGTCCCGTGAACATGGCCGAAATGATGCTTCCGCCTTCCTTCACCTCGGTGATGACCACTGCGGCTACATGTACAACGACGACGAGGACGAGCGCATAAAAGCTGTAAACATGGACGGATGCGAATGGCTTACGGAAGGCACGCATGCTTTCGTAGGCAGCGGAGTCATACAACTCGTGAGAATAGGGCACCAGGGTTGCCGGCTCGACACCGGGCGCCGCCACCCACTGCGCGATCCAGTATCCGACCGGGGGATAGAACAGATCGGTACTGGCGAGAATCAAACCGGTAACGGCGAGACAAGTAATCAGGACAAACAACACCGTAATACCTAGCCGCCCAACGGGGCTGTGTCCCACGTACTGTTCCGGGCGACCTGCGATGAAGGCAGCGCAATAGCTGCGTACCGCATGGAAGTACCCCTTGCCGCCAGGAAGGATCGAACGCCATCTGGCATAGCGGTTGCCAAGAAAAGCCCACACGAAGCGCCAGAGAAGATTCAATACGAAGACGTATCCAATCGAAACGTGAACGGTTTTTAGGGTCACTTTTCCGGCATTGGATACATCGAGATCGCCCGCATTGAGGATCGTGATACCCACGGCCGCCAAGGCGATGACGCAGACCACATTGATCCAATGGAACCAACGGGTGCCCGCGTCCCAGACCGCATAGGATCTCAGTTCGGACACGGATGCCTCCTGCTGAGATAGCTCACGCAAGTCGACTCTGCCGATCTCAAGGCTATCTGCTGACGCGGCGGTCCGACTTGATTCAGGTCAGGTCAGCGCGAGCCGATGGCGCTGGACTGCACGATGCTCCGCGCGCGAGATCTCACGCCGGCCGAGCTCGGGGATTATTCGGACATGCGCACCGATGTCGGCGCGTGAAGCGACTCGGCGACCTCCGGAGGCATGTAGTTCTCGTCGTGCTTGGCGAGCACTTCGTCAGCCGCGAACTCGCCGGAATCTGTCATGTGCCCGTACGCGATGACCCCTTGCCCCTCGCGGAAGAGGTCGGGGAGAAGCCCTTCATAGCGAACGGGAATCGAA
>DATBNA010000206.1:0-15042 GCA_036554545.1 Hyphomonadaceae bacterium | reverse complement strand
GGCCGAGGTCGGAGGGGTTGATCGGCGTTGCTTCGATGCGAACGACGATCTCGTCTGGCGCGGGATCGGGGATCGAGATCTTGGCCAGCGACAGCTGAAGGTCGCCGCTCTTCTTGATCATCGAACGAAGCTGGAGACCTTCAAGCGCCATGACTAAACTCCCTACCGGATGATGCCGGTCGGGACTTCACTAGCACGCTGACGGAGTGAGGCCAGCCTTCCCTTGGGCTAGCGCTGGTAAGTCACCTTCTGGCCGACGGCTGGCTTCAGACGGTCAGGCGTCCGTTCGGGCTGGGGTTCATCGTCCGCCTCCGTGCGCGCCATGACCACGAACATGGTGGCGAGGATTCCGGCGCAGGCCCACAGCCAGTCGTTCCACAGGTCGAAGGAGAGGCTGATCGCCACAAACTGGCCTGCGAGCGCTGCGGCCAGGAAGCCGGGTACGCCGAGCTTGCCCGGCTCAGGCAGGCGGAAGGAGATGAGGATGACCATCAGCGCGAAGATCGCTGCACCGAAGACACCCAGCTCCACCCAGATCTGCAGCGCCATGTTGTGAGGATGGTTGGGCGCCAGCAGGCGGCCGGCGAATTCGCCGGAGGGGATGATCTCCTCCATGGTGCGGAAGGCGCCGAGGCCGTGGCCCGTCATCGGGTTCTGCTGGATCACCTCGATGACGCGCTGCCAGATGGCGAGGCGCCAGTCGATGGAGTTGGAGACGGCGGCGGGGTCTGCGCCCGACGACAGGATGCCGAAGGCGAATGGTGCTGTCATCACGAAGATCGCGATGCCGAGTCCGATCAGCTTGAAACCCGATCTCGGGAAAACGCGCACGATCGCGACCGAGGCGATGCCGAACCCGACGGACATGATGGGGCCGATGACATCACCGAATGCGAGCACCGCGACCACAACTGCGAAGACCGCGATCTCGACGATGAGCGCGCGCGAAAACGAAAGCTGCCTGCCGAAGCCAACGATGAGGAACGGCGCAGCGAGCGCCATGATGATGCCGTTGCGCGCGATGTTCTGGACGCCTTCGCCTGGATCCGACATAGCGAAGGAGAAGAGCGCCAGCGCCTGTCTCTGAAAGAGAATGAGCACGGCGACGATGACGAGCTGGACGAGGATCGCCCATGTCGCGACGCTGACGACGTTACGGGCGTCGTCGGGATCGAGCTTGCTGGCGGCGGCCATGAGGATGCCGGACCAGAGGAGGATCAGCGCGACCCTCAGAACCTCGAAGGTCACTGCGAACCTTCCGGCTGCGAAATCGACGTGGAATAGCTGGATGTTGCGATCTGACCACGTAACGGAGGCGGCGGCGAAGGCGAGGAAAGTGAGGATGCCGACCATGTAGATCTGTGGCCGCAACCGCATGAACGCGAACGGCAGGCACAGCAGGGCCGCGATCGTGACCAGTGGCGAAAAGCCAAGACCGCCCGCGAAGGCGATCAGAGGCCAAAACGCCCCGACACCAATCAACACACCTTGAATCAACGCGTCCCTCGATCAAAGAACGCCGCACCCGCCCTGCCGGTGAGTCAAACGTGCGTCTGTTGAATGTGCAATCCCGGCTCGCGTGTCCCGCCTGGCGTATGCCTCGATTTCTTGGGGATGCGGCAGTTTTCCACGGGCTAAGCCCCGGATTTGAGCCTCATAAATCATGCTGACGCCGGGACATATCGTTGGCGGAAGGACTGGGTTGCGGGTCCCTACACCAGCGCCCGGATCGACCGCTTGCGCCAGACGAAGGTGTAGTAGCTGGCCTGCAGGATGAACATGGCGGTGAAGGCGGCGGGGTAGCCGATCCAGACGCCGTCGATTCCGATCGTTTCGCTGAGCCACCAGGCGACGGGAACTTCGACGGCGAGAATGCAGAAGATGCCTATCGCGGTCGGAGCGAGGACCGCGCCGCTGGAGCGCATCATGCCAGAGAAGACCACGGCCATGCCGAAGACGACGGCGCTCCACAGCACGATGTGCAGCAGGTGTTCGGTCAGGTCGATGATCGGCGGATCGGTGATGAACATCGCGACGATCTGGTGCGACAGCAGGTAGACGGTGATGACGCCGGCGCCGGTGATGATGGCGTTGAGGATCAGCGCCGTGCGGGTGATCGCCCAGAGCTGTGACGTGCGGCCGGCGCCGATGGCTTGCGCGCCGAGGATCGATGCGGCGATGCCGATCGACATGGCGGGGAACTGCACGTAGGCGAGGATCTGGTTGATCGCGCCGTAGGCGGCGGTGGCGGACGAGCCGTAGGAGTTGGCGAGGCCGAGCAGGACGAGTTCGGCGACGGCCATGATGACCATCTGCACGCCGGTGGGCACCCCGATCATCAGCACGATCTTGAGGACGCTCCAGTCGAGCTTCATGCGGCGGAGGAGGGCGGCGTTGGGCGCGAGAGGGTGGTTGCGACGGATGAGGTAGGAGGCGAGCCAGCCCATCGCGACGATGAGCGAGACGAGCGAGGCGACGGCGGCGCTGGCGACGCCGAGCTTCGGCAGGCCGAACCAGCCGGCGATCAAGGCGGGGGTGATGATGAGGCCGACGGTGGTGGAGACGAGGAGGGTCCAGAGGGGCGTGACGCTGTCGCCGACCCCGCGGAGGATGGAGGTGGCGAGGAGGAAGAGGAAAAAGGCCGGCATCGCTACCATCATGATGCGGGCGTATTCCGTGGCGTCGCCGATGATGTCGGCCGGCGTCCGCAGGAACTGCATCAGCGGTGCAGCGAAAATGCCGCCGAAGAAGGCGATGACGATGCCAAAGAGGAGGCAAAGCGTGAGGGCTGTGCCGGCCACGGCGCGGACGCGGTCATGATCGCCTTTGCCGTAGGCCTGGCCGATGAGCACGGACGCGCCTGCGCCGATGCCCATGACGAAGGCCATGAAGAAGAAGATCACCGGGAAGAACACAGTGGCCGCCGCCAGCGCTTCGACGCCGATCATGTGGCCGAGGAAGATGTTGTTGATTGTGCCGGAGAGCGACTGCAGCACGTTCGCCAGCATCATCGGCGCAAGAAAGACGAGGAAGGTGCGCCACAGCGGAAGCTGGGCCTTTCCGGCGTTTGGGCCAGAGGGCGATGCCGATTGTGCGGCCTGCGAGGGAGCGGCGTCATCCATGGCGCTCAGCCTTTCGCGGCGAAAGCGGCGCCGGCGAGATGGCGCGCATGGTCGCGCACATCGACGGGCCAGGAGTCGGTGAGTTTCGAGAAACCGGCGGGGTCGCCTGCGAAAAGTGCGCGTGTGGCGTCTTCGTAGCGTGGCAGGTTTCCGGCGATGGCGGACATGAAGCGATAGGCGGCTTCCTGCCTCGCGCGGATCGTGTCGGTCCGGCCGCGAGCCTTGCGGGCCTCATCTACCAGCTTGCGAAGGGCGACCGATGCGCCGCCAGGCTGGGCGCTGAGCCAGTCCCAGTGGCGGGGAAGGAGCGTCACTTCGCGGGGGACGACGCCGAGCTTCGGGCGGCCGGGGCCACGCCTGGCGGCTTCCGGCGCCTCGTCGTCTTCGCGCGTCGAAGCGATGGTGTGGCGGGTGCGGATGTCCTTGTCGGTTCCGCGCAGGTCGAGCTCGATCTGGCGGCCGGTGTCGTAGTCGAAAACCAGGATTGGATGCCGACCGCCCGCGCGCTTGCGGACTGCAAGGGCGACATCGGCGACAGGGCCGGAGGCAAGGCGTCTTGCGCCTTCAAACGCGATGCAGGCCGGGGAGGAGGTCACGCTCTTGTCCTTGTGGCGCGACCGTATGGGCGGGTTCGGACGGACTGTCAATTACACCCGGATAAAAATATTCCCGCACCGGGCAATCCCCGATGGACGGACGTGGCGCGTGCTTGACCGGCGCCACATGCGAGCCCAACAGTCCCGCGTCGGGACACGTTGCTGGAAGAGAGCGGGCATGAAACTCAACATCACGGTCGACTGCACGCCGGAAGAAGCACGCGCCTTTCTCGGCCTGCCGGACATCACGCCGGTCAACGAGACGCTCGTCGCCGCGATCAAGCAACGCATCGAGCAGAACATCGAAATGGTGAGCCCCGAGTTCTACCTGAAGCAGTGGTATTCAATGGGCGGCCAGGCGACCGACTCCTTCATGCAGATGATGGCGGCAGGCGCGCGAGCCGCGACAGGCGATACGACCGCCAAGAAGGGCTAGGGGCCCACCGGCCCTGCTCCGCAAGCTGTCTCACACTCGCCGCAGCCATCAGGGAGCAGGAGGATGGAGCTGGAAGACAGCGTCATGGCCGGCGGACTGCTGGCGCTTGTGGCGGCGGCGCTGTAGTACGGGCTGACCCCGACGGAGACCTCATTGTCCGACATTGCCCAAACAGACCGGGCCAAACGCAACGCGGCCGAAGAAGCGCTCAAGCTGGTCGAGCCCGGCATGGTGCTGGGACTTGGCACCGGCTCGACGGCGGCAATCTTCGTGAGGCTGCTGGCGGAAAAGGTGAAGTCAGGGCTCGACATTGTCGGTACGCCGACATCCGAAGCGACCGACCGATTGGCGCGTGACCTGGGCATTCGCATTGTCGATCCCAATGAGCTGTCGCACATCGACCTGACCATTGACGGGGCCGACGAATTCGATCCCCAGCTTCGACTGATCAAGGGCGGCGGCGCCGCGCTGCTGCGCGAGAAGATCATCGCCGATGCTTCGGCGCGCATGGCGGTGATTACGGACGCGAGCAAGGAAGTGCAGCAGCTCGGCCGCTTCCCTCTTCCGATCGAAGTGAATCCGTTCGCCGCGGAGCTGACGCGTCGCCAGATCGATCTCACGGTGGAGATGCTGGGCCTGACCGAGGCGACCAGCAGCTGGCGCATGGCGACGGGCGAGAGCCTGCTGCGCACCGACGGGGGGCACATGATCCTCGATCTCAAATGCGTTGCGATTCCCGATCCCGAGGAGCTGGCGGCGGCGCTCGACCTCATTCCCGGCGTCGTCGAGCATGGACTGTTCATCGGCTTTGCCGATTTGGTGATCGTGGGCGAAGAGAACGGCGCGCGCGTGATTCTGCGCAGCCCGTGACAGGTTTCAAAAAAGGAAGAAAACGATGCGTTTGGTTCTGGCGACGGTAGTGGCGGCGGCCCTGGCGGCCTGCGGACAGGGTGGCGCTGCAAAGACCGAGGAGGCAGGCGCCACGTCTCCGGCAGAAGAGAAGGTCGCAACGGAGATCGTCGACGCAGGCGGCGTGCTGCTGCTCGGCGATGAGACGCTCTCGCAGGTCGTCGGCGGCCAGATGCAGTATGTCGCCATGCAGAATCCCGACCTGACGCCGGAACAGCTCGAGCAGGTGCATGCGGCCATCCGCAAGAACATCGATGCGGAGTTGCCGGCGCTCAAGAAGGAAATGGGCGCAAACCTGGCGGCAGCGTTCAACGAGAGCGAACTCAAGACCTACCTTGCGTTCGTCGCAGCCAAGGAAGGCGAGACGTCGGTCAAGGATCGCGTGCCGGACGTGATGCAGAAGAGCATCGAAGCGGCCGACTCGATGACCTCGAAAGCCGTCGAGAAGGCTATCGCCGAGGTAAAGGGTGCAACGCCGGCTACGCCAGCAGATGGAGCAGCGCCGGCAACTCCCGCCAAACCTACCGAACAGCAATGATGCTCACGGGAATGCGCTGCATCGCGTATGTGGGGCAACCTTGCGCCGCCATGTTCGGGTGCTAGCTTCCCGGCCAGCCTGGCGTGGGCGCCGGGACACCAAGGGAGAGACTCGAATGCGGATTCTCGCGGGACTGATGACGGCGGGCGCGCTGGCGGTAATGGGCGCAGCGTGGGCGGCGCCTCCGGGCGTGACTGAAAAGGACGGCGCCTTCATCGCACCGGACGGCAAGCCGCTCTACACGTTTGCGCGCGACACCGAGGCGAACAAGTCGACCTGTATCGACCGGTGCCTCACGAACTGGCCGGCGCTGGTCGCTGCTGCCGACGCGAAGAATGACGGCGACTGGACCGTCGTTACGCGCGACGACGGCTCGAAGCAGTGGGCCTACAAGGGCAAGCCGCTCTACACATTTGCGCGTGACACGGCAGGGCAGCCCGCCACGGGCGTATCGCAGGCCTGGCCGCTGGCCACGAAGTAAAACTCAACGGATTGAAGAGGGCGGCTCCGGGACGGTGTTCCGGAGCCGCTCTTCCTTTTTGGGGCTGCGAAGGGCCATATGGAGTGAGCCCAGTGTATGGGCGCTTGGTTTACTGGGGCGGCAGGCATGAAGATCCTGGGTGCGTTTTTCCTCGCGGTCGCGATGGCGGCGAGTCCTGTGGCGGTTGCAGAGCCGCAAACGCCGTCGGCCGCCGCTGCGCCGAGCATCGTCATTTACCACGCAGAGGGACGCCGCTCCGAGCGGATCGCCTGGCTGTGCGAGGAACTCGGGCTGCCCTACGAGCTCAAGTACAGGCGCGGCGATGTCGCGGGATCGTTCGCCGACATTCGAGCGATCAACCCAGGAATGGCCGTGGCGCCCACAGTCATTTACAATGGACAGGTCCTCAATGAGTCCGGCGCGATCCTCGAGCTGATCCTCGACCGGCATGGCGATGGCAAGCTGCGGCCGGCGGTGAACTCGCCTGACTATCCGGCCTATCTGATGTTCATGCACTTCGCCGAAGGAACGCTGGCGGCGGATGTGGTTGCCGACTATCGCACGGCGCGGGCGACGACCGGAAAGGCGCCGCGCGGCGAGGAGACGGACGGACAGCGTGCGATGCGCTACGCGGACGACTTCCTGGCGAAGCATCCGTATTTCGGCGGCTCGGGCTTTTCTGCGGCTGACATCATGATGGTGTTTCCGGTGAGCTATGCCGTGCGCATGAACGTCGCCGATGCGGCGAAGTACCCAAACATCGCGGCCTGGCAGAAGAAGGTGGAGGAACGGCCGGCCTTCAAGCGCATGCTGGCGAAGGCGCGGCCGGATGGCCGGGTCAGTCCGCCGCCGTCTCTCACGGTCGAGTAGGGCAATGACATTTGACTACGATCTCTTCGTGATTGGCGCCGGTTCAGGAGGCGTTCGCGCCTCGCGGCTGGCGGCGATGACAGGCGCCAAGGTGGCGGTTGCGGAAGAGTATCGCGCGGGTGGGACGTGCGTCGTTCGCGGCTGCGTGCCGAAGAAGTACATGGTCTATGCCAGCGAGTTCAGACATGCGTTGAGGCACATGGAGGGTTATGGCTGGAAGGTCGAGAACGCGACCTACGACCACAACCTGTTCATGGACCGGATGCATCGCGAGATCGACCGGCTGTCCGGTATCTATGCGCGCAATGTTCGTAACGCCGGCGCGGAGATGATCGAGGATCGCGCCGAGTTCGTCGATGCGCACACGCTGAAGCTCAAGAATTCCGGCAAGGCGGTAACGGCAAGCAAGATACTGATCGCGACGGGCGGCAGTCCGATCATGCCGAAAGAAGTGGACGGCATCGAGTTCGCCATGACCTCCAACGACATGTTCCACCTCAAGGCAGTTCCCAAGCACATCCTGATCATTGGCGGCGGCTATATCGCGGTCGAGTTCGCCGGCATCATGAACGGGTTAGGCGCCGCCGTCTGCCTCGCCATACGGAAGGAAACAGTGCTGCGTGGGTTCGACGAGGATGTGCGCACGCATGTGCACGAGGAGCTGAAGCGCAAGGGCGTCACGGTAATCACCATGGCGAACCCAACGCGTATCGAGAAAGTTGGCGACAAGCTCACGACGCACTTCTCGAACGGCGAGAAGGTGACTGCCGACAAGGTGCTTTTTGCGACCGGCCGCGAGCCCAACACCGGCGGGCTTGGCCTCGACAAGGCCGGTGTCAGGACGACCGAACGGGGCGCCGTGATTGTCGACGCGTACTCCCGCTCGAACGTGCCCCACATCTTTGCCGTGGGCGATGTGACCGACCGGATAAGCCTGACGCCGGTGGCCATTCGCGAGGGCCAGGCTTTCGCCCAGACGGAGTTCATGAACTTGCCAACCGTCTTTGATCACGCCGAGGTTCCACACGCGGTCTTCGCCCAGCCGCCGGTCGGCGTAGTGGGGCTTACGGAAGCCGAGGCGCGCAAAACCTTTGGAAAGATAGACATTTACAAGACCAGGTTCCGCCCGATGAAAGACATGCTCACGGGAGACGAGGAACGTGTGCTAATGAAGATCGTGGTGAGGGCTGAAGACGAGCGCGTTGTCGGCGTCCACATCGTCTCACCGGATGCGCCGGAGATCATCCAGACCACGGCGATCGCGGTGAAGATGGGCGCCTCGAAGGCCGACTTCGACCACACCTGCGCTTTGCACCCCTCGATCGCCGAGGAGCTGGTGACGATGCGCGAAAAGTATGTCCCGCCGGAACTGAAGCCGGTGGCGTAGGAGTAGACGATGAGCTGGACCTGGAGGTGGTTTGACTACTCGATCGCCATCGTGGCGGTGATCGCCGGCTTCGCCATCTGGTTCGTGCCGAACTTCGAGAATTCGCCGGAGATCAAGAAGCTCTATGCCGAACAGAAGGCGCTGAAAGAGGCTCGGCTAAAGCGCGAGGCGATAGCGGCCGAGATCAAGAAGGAACGGGAGGATCTGGGACTGGTCTTCATCGCGCCGCCGGCCGAAGACCAGAAAAAAGAGCCTGCGCCCAAGGCGAACTAACGCGTCCATTGGCCATCCACAGCCCGGCTTGACCTCTGGCCCGAACCGGCCGACGCATTCCTGCAGCAAGTTTCCGGACCTGATGAGTGGAGTAGCCTCGTGGCGCCGCGCGCGGTTTCTGTCGTCAACATGAAGGGCGGCGTTGGCAAATCGACCACCGTGGCGAGTCTCGCCGAGACGCTGGCGAGCGAGGGCGTGCGCGTGCTGGTGATCGACCTCGATCCGCAGTCCAACGTGTCGATGATGCTGGCCGGGCCCGATCGCTGGGTGGACCTGCGCCAGAAGGGCAAGACGATCGACGATTACTTCAACCAGTTCGTGCAGACCGACAACGAGCCGAAATTCCTGCGCGACTGCCTGGCGTATGAGGTAAGCGATGTGGCCGGCGCCGCGGGCGACCTGAGGCTCGACCTGCTGATTTCGACGCCGGAATTCCGCTACATCGAGCGGCATGCGCTCGAGAAATGGGTGAAGCAGGCGTTCGACGTGCGCCAGATCGGCAACCGTTTTGCGCGGCTGACCCAGGCGGCGATCGACAGCGTGCAGGACAGCTACGACATCGTGCTGTTCGACTGCCCGCCGGGTATTTCGATCTTCGCAGAGGCGGCGATCGAGCTCTCCGAGTTCATCATCATCCCCACCATTCCGGACTACATCTCGCGGCTGGGCATCTTCTCGTTCCGCAAGCGCGCGCTGCGCTCCATGGAGCAGCGGCGCTTTACCGAGGACCGCATCTGGACGCTGATCACCAAGTATGAGCAGGCCAACACGCTGCACCAGAGCGAGGCGGCGATGCTGAAGGATCAGTTCAACGTCTTCGACACGCGCATCCCGCAGGCCGAGCAGATCGCGCGGGCCGCCGAGTGGTCCGACACGAAACGGTCGCTGGACCAGAAGTATGGAGAGGCGACCAACGTCATCCGCCGGTTCGCCGGCGAATTCAGGGAGAAGGTGGGGCTGATATGATCGAGAAGACGCTGTCTGGCGTGTTCAAGGTCGTCACGGAGGAAGCGGCAGCCAATCCGGCCTTCGGCAAGCGCGTGGAAGATGTGCTCGCGAAGTTCGCGAAGGACTATGCCGAGAAGCAAGTAGCCGAGCGGCGTGTGGGGGAATTCCACCCGTTCATCGAATTCAGGAAAGCGCCGGCAGAGTTCGAGGCGCGCCTCCTTAAATTCGACGGCAGGGAGTTGCGCGCCATTGTGGACAAGCACCATCTCGATCCTGCGCAGTCGCTGAAAGGCAAGGTCTCGAAAAAGGCCCTTGCCGCGCATATTGTGCAGGCGGCGAAGAAACGTTCCGAGCGCGACGCGAAACTGTTCGAGTACTAACCCATGATGGTCGTCGTCTGGAGATATCGCGTTGCGCCGGAGAGGGCGGCGACGTTCGAAGCGGCCTACGGCCCCGATGGGCCGTGGTCGGAACTGTTCTCCGAAAGCCCGGATTATGAAGGGACGGAGCTGCTGCGCGGCGAGGGCGGCGTCTGGATGACGCTCGACCGCTGGATGACGGCGGACGCCTATGACAGCTTCATCACACTGCACCGGGCCGAATATTCGCGCATCGACGAGGAATGCGCCGGCCTGACGGAGGAGGAAGCGCTGGTCGGGCGTTTTGCGGCGATCTAGCGCGTGCAGTTCGTCGAGGTCCCGGTGGTGTCCGTCAGCGTCAAGGTCTTGTCATCGACTTTCATGGCGGTGACGGAGCTCTGACCCGCAAGCGAAGGGCCGATCATCGACTGCGCCATCGCCGGCTCGATGACCTGGTCATTCAGCTTTGCGCCGGTAATCGTGACGTTCGCCAGCGTCTGCTGAAGCTTGGTGTCGTTCTCGATCAGCTTCCAGCTGCCATCGACCTTGCCCGTGGCCGCGAACATCATGGTGGGGTTGCCGGCGCTGCCGACGCTGATCTCCCCTACCGCCTTGCCGTCCGGCGAGTACGTCATGTTGGAGCTGATGGCGACGGCGCTCGTCCTGGTCTCGCAGCTCCACCTGCCCAGCAGCATTTCAGCCGGCGTCTTCGGCTTCGGAGGCGACGTGGCGCAGGCTGCGAGAAGGAATGAGACGGCAGACGCGAGGATCAGTCGTCGCATTTTCTTCTCCATTATTGCTTGCGGCTTGCCGCCAGTCTTTCGGCCAGCAGGAAGGCCAGCTCCAGCGCTTGCTCGTTGTTGAGCCGGGGATCGCAGTGCGTGTGGTAGCGATCCTGCAGGTCCATCGCCGTGATCTGCGTGGAGCCGCCTGTGCATTCGGTTACGTCCTGTCCGGTCATTTCGAGATGGATGCCGCCGGGGTGAGCGCCTTCCGCCTCAAGCACATCCATGAACTGTTTCACTTCGGTGAGGATGCGCTCGAAGGGGCGCGTCTTGTAGCCAGAGTTGGTCTTCTCGACATTGCCGTGCATCGGATCGGAGGACCAAACGACGGTGCGGCCTTCCTTCTGGACGGCGCGCACGAGCCTGGGCAGTCCTTCGGCAACCTTGTCGGCGCCGAAGCGTGCGATCAGCGTCAGGCGACCGGGAGTATTGTCCGGGTTGAGGATGTCGATCAGGCGGATCAGCTCGTCAGGCTTCAGCGACGGGCCGCACTTCATGCCGATCGGGTTGCGGATGCCGCGGCAGAATTCGACGTGCGCATGATCAGGCTGCCGCGTGCGGTCTCCGATCCAGACCATGTGCGCCGAGGTGTCGTAGAACTCGCCGGGGCGCGTGGAGTCTTCCCGCGTCATCGCCTGCTCGTAGCCAAGCAGCAGCGCTTCGTGACTGGTGTAGAATTCCGTCTGCGACAGGGCAGGCGTGGTCTCCGGCGTGATGCCGCAGGAAGCCATGAACTGCATCGCGTCGGTAATGCGTGAAGCGAGGGCCCTGTACCGCTCCCCCGCTGGAGAACGGTCTACGAACCCGAGCATCCAGCGGTGCACGTTGGCGAGCGAGGCATAGCCGCCCTGGGCGAAGGCGCGCAGCAGGTTCAGCGTCGAAGCCGATTGAAGGTAGGCCTGGATCAGCCGCTGCGGATCCGGCGCCCGCGCTTCGGCTGTGAACTCCATGCCGTTGATGTTGTCGCCGCGATAGGAGGGCAGGGTGACGCCGTCGATGGTTTCGGTCGGCGCCGAGCGCGGCTTGGCGAACTGGCCGGCGATGCGGCCAACTTTCACCACGGGCTTGCCGCCGGCGAACGTCATCGCCGCCGCCATCTGCAGGATCAGGCGGAACGTGTCGCGGATATTGTTGGGGTGGAATTCCTTGAAGCTCTCAGCGCAATCGCCGCCCTGCAGGAGGAAGGCCTTGCCTTCGGCTACTTCAGCCAGACGCGTCATCAGCGTGCGCGCCTCGCCGGCGAAGACCAGCGGCGGGTAGGTCGAAAGCTGCTTCTCGACCGCCTCCAGCTTCGCGGGATCCGGATAGTCTGTCGGAATGTGCAGGGCGGGCTTCTTCCGCCAAGAAGCGGGTGACCAGTCGCTGCGGGCTGCGCTTCCGTCCGAAGTCATGGCTATGCCTGCTCCCAGCTGGCCGGGCCGATCGAGAACGTCGCCCATTCCCGCATCAATCTGGCCGGCGTCAATCCGGTTACGCGTACTCATGACACATCCTGCATCGCTGCGCGAACGATCGCGCCAATATGGATCTCGGCCGCATCGGCGACCCGGTAGCCGGGGTCCTGCCCATCGAAGGCGAGGAAGAGATCGGTGCCCGAGAGCACGATCACGTCTGCGCCTTGCTCTTTCACCAGCTTCCGCCCGGCGTCGAGGAAGAAGCGCCTGTCGTCGTGGGTCGCCACGGCGGCGGTCGCCATCGCCACATAGCGTTTGTGAACTTCGTCCAAGTCGGCGCCCAGTGGGGCCGCGATCTCGACGGAGGTCACGCCGCCATAGAATTTCGAGCGCATAACGGCGGCGGAGCCGAGGATGCCGATCCGCTTCACGCCCAACCTGCCGAAATAGTCGTTGAGTTCCGGGATCGCGTTGATCAGCGGCAGCGGCGAGATCGCCATCAGCTCGCGTATGCAGAAATGTCCACCCATGGAGGTAACGGCGGCCGCCTTCGCGCCGGCCGACTTCAGCCGCCCGATCAGTTCGGCGAAGATCGCCGCCTGCGCCTTCGCATCGTTCGCATCCATGTTGCGCGTCATATCGCGCACTTCGGCGTTGACGATGGTCAGTTCAAGCTTGCGGCCTGCTGCGGCGAACGCCCGGGTGAGGCCACGGTAATAGAACTCCGTGGCCGCCGGCCCGATACCGCCTATCAAGCCAACATGCATGACTATTGAAGCCGTTCAGCTATCTGAACGGCGTTGAGCGCCGCGCCCTTGAGAAGCTGGTCGCCGGAAATGAACAGCGCCAGCGAATGGCCCGTCGGATCGGAGACGTCCTCGCGGATACGTCCGACCAGAACATCGTCCTGTCCGCTCGACTCGACCGGCATCGGGAAGTGGTTCTTTGCGCGATCGTCCACGACCTTCACGCCCGGCGCCTTGGACAGCACTGCGCGCGCCGCATCCACTGATACCTTGTCTGCGAACTCCGCCGTGATCGCCATCGAGTGCGCCCGCAGCACCGGCACGCGCACGCAGGTCACGCCGACACGCAGGTCGGGCAGGCCCATGATCTTGCGCAGCTCCTTGACGACTTTCTGTTCCTCGCCGTTGTAGCCGTCCTCGCCGATCGTCGTGTTGTGGCTGAACAGGTTGAATGCATACGGATGCGGCAGGACTTTTGGCGCGTAGTGCTCGCCTTTGAGATAGGCGCGCGTTGCCTCCTCCAGTTCGTCCATCGCGGGACGGCCGGCGCCCGATGCCGACTGATACGTCGACGCGATTACGCGCTTCAGCTTGCCCGCCTGATGCAGCGGCCACAGCGCCATGACCATGATGGCTGCGACGCAGTTCGGGTTGGCGTAGATCTTCTGCGACGGCTTGATCAGGTGGCCGTTCACCTCCGGCACAACCAGCGGCACGTCCGGGTCCATCCGGAATGCCGACGAGTTGTCGATGGCGTAGGCGCCAGCCTGGGCCGCCAGCGGCACGTATTTCTTGGAGATGTCCGTCTCCGATGCGAACAGCGCAACGTCGCAGCCGATGAAGGCGTCATCCGTCAGCACCTGCATCTCGACATCCTTGCCGAGGAATTTGAAACGCTTGCCGGCCGAGCGTTCGGACGCGAACGCCTTCAGCGTTGTGGTCGGATAGGTCGATTTCTCGAGGCAACGGAGCATCTCGGCGCCAACTGCGCCTGTGGCCCCAATGACGGCGACCGTCTTGCCCTTCACGCCCGCGCTGGCGCTGCGGCGTTGGGTTTCGGTCACCTGGGTCACGTGTCGTCTCCTTTTGTGCCGGGAGACGGGGCGATCCTTTGCCCCGGTCCGGTTCCGGCGGGGCTGGTCGGCGGGCTTCAGCTAGCAGTCATAGCCAAGCGCGCCATCCGCCCCACCGGGCTAATGGTCTTCCAGAAATAGCGCTTGGAAAACGACTGTTGCATGGGCGGGCCTTCTACTTGGGACCCGCTCTGCAGTCAACTTGTGCCAGCTTTTGGCGCCTCCGCAGGCCGCTCGGGGCAAAATCTCCCACCGGACGGGTGGAGGGCGGGGATCAGGCGTGCTGCAGCTTCCGCACATGGCTGAACGACACCAGCTTCTGGCCTGCCTCGTCCCAAAGGGTGAGGCCGGCAAGGCGGATGCTTTCGAGGAAGCTGATCCGGCCGACATTCTTCAGGTTCGGATGATGCTTCAGTACGGTCTGCAACCGGTAGAACGGGATCTTGCTGCTGACGTGGTGGACGTGGTGGACGCCGATGTTCGCCGTCATCCAGCGCAGGACGACCGGCAGGTCATAGTGGGAGGAGCCATGCAGGGCGGACTCCGTAGCGTCCCATTGCGGGCGCCGCGCCCAATAGGTGTCCTCGAACTGGTGCTGCACGTAGAACAACCACACGCCAATCGAAGCAGCGAGCAGCAGGGTCGGTACGTAGACGAACACAACCGTTTGCCAGCCGCCAAACCACAGCATCGCCACAACGGCTGCGGCGACGGCGAGATTGGTGCCCATTGCGCTGACCCATGGACGCCAGCCTTCCTTCATCAGCCCGATCGGCAGGCGCTGCTGCAGGAAGAAGACGTAGAAGGGACCGACGACGAACAGAATGAGCGGATTGCGATAGAGGCGATAGCCAAAGCGCTTCAGCGGCGATAGCGCGCGATATTCCCCGACGGTGAGCGTCTGGATCTCGCCGACGCCGCGGCGATCGAGGTTGCCCGAAGTGGCGTGGTGAATGGCGTGCTCTTTCCGCCAGCAGTCGTAGGGCGTGAGTGTAAAGACACCCATCACGCGGCCGATCCAGTCGTTGAGCCATGGCGACCTGAAGAAGGCGCGGTGGCCACAATCGTGCTGGATCATGAAGAGACGGACGACGAAGCCGGCGGCGGGAATGGAAAGCAGCAGCG
>DATBNA010000200.1:0-2020 GCA_036554545.1 Hyphomonadaceae bacterium | reverse complement strand
ACACAGGCACACGACTGCCGCTCGTAAGCGCTTGACGCCTGACAGACCACTCTCTGAAATGGAGTACGCCACGCACCGCTCCGCCCAACGAAACGTATGAAATATGCGGATGACAGCGGAATATCCGTATAGCAAGACGTTGCGCCTGCCAAGAAGAAACGTGCAAGGAGCGATCGCAGTCGTTCAAGCTGCTGGCCGGACTGTGTATTCAGCCAAGCTGCAGGTCGGACCACGAAGCCCCGACCGGCGGGCTGTCAATCCAGCCATGCGCCCACCTGGTATGCTGCTCGGGGCAAAGACGCTAGCTTGCCGAGACAAGGGCAGCCGAAGGCCCGGCCAAGGAGAGCCTCATGGAGAGCCAAGCGCGCGAACGTGTGCACTTTCTTCTGCTCAACATCGGGCATTTCCTCGACCACCTGTTCACGCTGATCTTCGCCACCGTCGCTGCCCTCGCCCTCACGCGCGAGTGGGGGCTCGGCTATGCCGACCTCCTCAAGTATGCGGCCCCCGGCTTCTTCGCCTTCGGCGTGTTCGCTTTGCCGGCGGGCTGGCTTGCCGACCGCTGGAGCCGCGAGGGCATGATGGGCGTGTTCTTTGTCGGCATCGGCGTTTCCGCCATTGCCACGGCCTTCGCGCGCACGCCATTGGAGATTGCGGTGGGTCTCTTCGTCGTTGGCATGTTCGCCGCCATCTACCACCCGGTGGGCCTCGCCATCGTCGTGCAGAAATGGAGGAACACGGGGATGCGCATCGCCGTGAACGGCGTATGGGGTAACCTCGGCGTCGCCAGCGCCGCGCTGATCACCGGCTACTTCATCGACCACGGCGGCTGGCGCGCGGCGTTCATCGTGCCTGGCGTCGTCTCGATTCTGATCGGCATCGCCTACAGCGCGATCATGTGGCCCGAGATCGTCGCGGCGCGACTGCGCCCGCAGGCCAAGGCCGCCTTGCCGGCGCGGCGCCCGGCCGACATCAGGGCGCTCTTGCTGCGTGTATCCGCGATCGTGTTCCTGACCACGGCAGTCTCGAGCATCGTGTTCCAATCGATGTCGTTCGCGCTGCCGAAGGTGTTCGATGAGCGTCTCGGCGGCTTGGCGGTCTCCGCGACGGTGCTCGGGCAGCTCACGTTCATGGTGTTCGCGGTGGCGTCGATCGGCCAGCTGATCGTCGGCCACTACCTGGACCGGCTGGGACCGCGCACGGTGTTCATGACCGCCGCGGTGATCCAGGTGGCGTTCTTCGCGATCATGCCGGGGCTCGCCGACTGGGCCGCGCTCCTGTGCGCCATGGTCTTCATGCTGGCGGCCTTCGGCCAGATTCCCATCAACGACTACCTGATCGGGCGCCTGGCCGACGGCGCGCACCGGGCGCGCATCTATGGCGTGCGCTATGTGGTGAGCTTCACCGTGCTGGCGGCGGCCCTACCGCTCATCGCCTTCGTCTACGAGAACTGGGGCTTTGACGCGCTGTTCCGGGTGCTTGCGGTCTCCGCCGCGGTCATCCTGGCTGCGGTCGCCATGCTGCCCCGAAAGCTGCCGGCGAGCACCGCGGCGTAGGCGCTTGGCTTGGTGAATTAGGCCACGCTAACCACTGCCGGCAGACACGATGATGCTCCGGTCGTTCGTTCCTGCGCTGGCCATGATCGCGACCCTCGGCGCCTTGACGGCCTCCGCCGCGGTTGCGTTCCGGGTAGGCGCTGTGGTCGCAATCAGCGGCTTCATCGGAATGCCGCCACACTTGTTACTCCCAGCGCTCGATTTCCGGTGCCAGATCCTTCTCACGACCAACAACGAGCGATGAGCCGCCATGAAGTCGCGCTTCTGCCAAGGCGCGGGAATTCGCCAAGATCAGGAGGTTTCAAAGGCCATGGTTACATCAGCAGAGAACGGACGGAAAGGCGGACATCCTGCCATGCGCAAGCCGCCCGTCGTGTCGCCGCAGGCATGGGAGACGGCCCGCGAGCAGCTGCTCGTGAAGGAAAAGGCCCACACCCGCGCCCGTGACGCCCTGGCCGCCGAGC
>DATBNA010000111.1:0-3469 GCA_036554545.1 Hyphomonadaceae bacterium | reverse complement strand
GAGGCAAAGCCGCACTGGGGCGACAGGCAGAGTTGCTCGATCGGCGCGTATTTCGCCGCCTCGTCGATGCGGCGCTTGAGCTCGTCCTTCTTCTCGATGCCGCCGGTCTTGGAAGTGATGAGGCCGAGAACCACCGTCTTGCCCTTTGGCAGGAAGCGCAGCGGCTCGAAGCCCCCGGCGCGGTCAGTGTCCCATTCCATGAAATAGCCGTCCACATTGACCTGGTTGAACAGGGCGTCGGCCACCGGCTCGTAGCCGCCCGACGCGATGAAAGTAGAGCGGAAGTTTCCGCGGCAAAGATGCATGGTGATGCGCATGTCGGCAGGGCGCTTGGCGATCGCCGTGTTGATCATGCCGATATTGCGCTGGAGCTGCTCGTCGGGATCATCGCCCCGGTCGGACAGCATCTTGCGCTGGTCCTTGTCGCAGAGATAGGCGAACGACACGTCGTCGAGCTGCAGGTAGCGGCACCCGACGCCGGCAAACGCCGCAACAGCCTTCGCGTAGGCCGCTCCCATGTCGCGGTAATAGTCCTCCATGTCGGGATAGGCGCCGTTGGTAAACATCTCCCGGCCCATGCGATAGTAGAGCATGGACGGCGAGGGGATCGTCATCTTCGGGACGCTCCTCGCCACGCTCTTCAGATAGCTGAAATGCGAGAGCATCGGGTGATCGGAAAACCCGATCCTGCCCGTGACATGCATATGCTTGGGCTTCAGCGCCACGCCCTTGAACTGCACGGCGGTCGAGGCCTCGCCCCAATAGCTCTCGACGCCGTCGAGATGCTCGAGGAAGTCATAATGCCAGAAGGCGCGGCGGAACTCGCCGTCGGTCGCATCCTTCAGCCCGATCGATTCCTGTTTGCGGACAATCTTGAGAATCTCCTCGTCCTCGATCGCCCTCAGCTCCAGCGGCGTGATCACGCCCTTTTCCTCTTGCGCCCGCGCATCCTTCAGCCGCGCCGTACGCAGGAGGCTTCCGACATGGTCGGCGCGGAACGGCGCTTCTGTTCGTGCTGACATTTTGTCCTCCCGGCGGACGCGGGGCTTTGACAGCCCTCAATAAAGATATACGACATAACCAATTGCCGAGCGGCATTACAAGAGCAATCCTCACTGTTAGCCTGACGCCTGGCTATAGGATCGCAAAGAGAGAGCTATGGCGAGCGCGCCGCTGCGCATCATGATGGTGGGAGATCTGGTGCTCGACGAGCCCCAGACCGATCGTTTTTTCGATGACGCGCGCAGTGTGCTGAAGACGGCTGATATTCTTATCGGACATGTCGAAGTTCCGCATACCACGCGTGGCAAGGAATCCGTAGGCGATGTTCCGGCGCCCGCCAGCGATCCCGCAAACCTCACAGCGTTGAAGAACGCCGGCTTTCATCTCGTCTCGCTCGCCGGCAATCACGTCCACGACCGCGGCGCCGAAGGCATCGCCGATACCATCGCCACGCTGGGATCGCACGGCATCGCCGCGACAGGCGCGGGCGCCTGCCTCGCCGAAGCACGCAAACCCGCCGTCATCGAGAAGAATGGCCGGCGCATCGCTCTCCTGTCCTACAATTGCGTGGGGCCGAAGCAGGGCTGGGCGGGGCCGTCGCAAGCCGGCTGCGCCTATGTCCGGATCGTCTCGCACTACGAGATGGAAGCAGCCAACCCTGGCGGCCCCCCGGAAGCTTTCACCTTCCCGACGCCGGACAGCCTCGAAGCCATGCAGGCAGACATCGAGACGTCGAAGCGCTCGGCAGACATTGTCATCGTCAGTCTGCACAAGGGCCTCGTGCACCAGCCGGCAAAGCTTGCCATGTACGAACGCCCGGTCGCGCGCGCCGCGATCGATGCCGGCGCGGACATCGTCTTCGGCCATCATGCCCATATCCTGAAGGGCGTCGAAGTCTGGCGCGGCAAGCCGATCTTCCACGGCCTCGGCAATTTCGTCACTGTTACCCGCGCGCTCAACATCGAGGGCAATGACAGTCCGGCGCGCCGCGCCTGGGCCATCAAGCGCCGCGAAGTGTTCGGCTTCGAGCCGCTGGCCGACTATCCGCTCTATCCGTTTCATCCAGAGGCGCGGAACGCGATGATCGCGGTGTGCGATGTCGACGGGGCGGGCGGAGTTTCCGCCGGTTTCATTCCCTGCTGGATGCAGCCGTCGGCCGCGCCGCGTCCGCTGAAGCGCGATGCGAAAGGCGAAGAGGTGGCGGGCTATATCGAGGCCATCTCGCAGAAGGCCGGACTGAAGACACGCTTTGCGTGGGACGGCGACCGCGTGACTTTTTTTGAGGCGCCGCGCACATGAATCTGCCGCGCGACATCGAAGGCGTGAGGCTGCTGGCTGAAAAGCTGGCGCGCGAGCATGTGGCGGCAGGCGGCAAGGTCGTCGGTTATGTCACGCCATGCGTTCCGGCAGAGCTGATCGAGGCCGCAGGGATGCGCTCGATGATGCTGAGCGCGGGAACGGAGACATCCACCGCGCTGGGCGACCGCGTGATGGAGGACCTGTTCGACACCTCCGTGCGCGGGATTTTCGAGCGTCTTCTGAAAGGCGAGTTCGAGTATCTCTCGGCCATCGTGCTGCCGCGCGCCAACGATTCCGCGCACCGGCTCTACTATTATCTCTGCGAACTCAAGCGGACAGGCGAAGCGAAGCTGCCGCCGGTGCTGCTGTGCGACGTGGTGATGACGCCGGATGAGGCAAGCCGCCGGTACAGCATCGATGCGCTGGGGCGGTTGTGGGAGGAGTTGAAGGCGATTGGCAGGCGTGACGCAGGCGATGCGGAGCTGCGCGCTGCCGTTGTGGCGCAAAATCGTCGGGCGAAGTGGGCCATGGGTCCCATCATCTCGCGTCGGGTTGGGTCAATCCCGGGTGAGGAGGCTCTCGCATGTTTTGCGGCGGTGCACATGCTTGCGCTGGATCGTTTGGAGGCGGCCGGCCCACCGAAGGGCGCCATCGTTTCCGCTGGCGAGAGGCCGAGCGGCCCCCGGGTGATGATCTGCGGTAGTGCACAAACGGATGGCCACCTCCATGGAATCATCGAGACGGCCAGCGGGATCGTGGTGATGGACTATCATTCAGGCGGCGAGCTATCGGTGATGCGGCTGTCGGTAGATGAAGCTCTTGCTCCGCTGGAAGCGATCGCAGATCGGCTGCGGAAAGAGCAGGCTGCGAGCCGCAGGTTTGCCGATGTAGCAGGTGAAACAGCGACGTTTGCACGAGCGTTACGGGTCGATCTCGCAATCTTCTCCTACTTCCCTGAGGAAGAGGCGCTGACCTGGGACTATCCGGAACAGAAGGCGGCGCTTGAAGCAGCAGGCCTCCGCGTCCTGCGGTTGCCGGAGCAGACACGTCCGTTTGATGTGGCGTCCAATCGGGCAGTGGTCGAGGCGTTCGTGCGCGGAGTGGGAAAATGAGCGCTTTGCTGCAAGGGGTAAACGTTGTCGAGATCGCCGGCGAGCGCGGCGCGACG
>DATBNA010000136.1:0-4234 GCA_036554545.1 Hyphomonadaceae bacterium | reverse complement strand
CAGGCGCCGGATCGAGACGCTGAGCACGAAGCCGGAGTCAAAAGCCATCACCTTGTCCGGCCCGGTGGTCTATCGCGAGCTGCCGACATTCCGTGACAAGGGCGCGGCCGGGGGCGCAGCCGGGCAGACGGTCAACTTCATCGATCGCATCGCATCGCCGAGGGAAGGCGAGTGGCTCGTGCTGGAGCGGGACGGCGCCTGGCCGTTCAGGTTCGTCTCTCTGCGCGAGATCGAAGCCGCGAAGCAGTAATCGCAGCGGAGCGCAACTCTTCCTCCGCGCAGCATTGCGAAGCGGGGGAAGTACCCGAAGGGGGATAGGGGCGGGCTGCGAGCGGATTCTCAGAATACGGCTTGATCCGTGACCAACATTTGGCCGGCGAATCCGACTCGTCCCCTACGTCTCGGCGCTTCGCGCCGATCCACTTCCCCCACACTGCGCGTGGAGGAAGAGTTACGCTGGCGGTCGTGCGAGTGGGCCGAACGAGTCTCGCGCACGCTGGAGGCGCGCGGCGAGGTCGGCGAGCACGGCGGGATGCAGGGAAGAGACGTCGAAGGATTCTTCCGGATCGTTCTGCATGTCGACGAGGACGGCCCAGTCGGTGCGCTCAGGCGCATCGAGTGCGGCTTCGTAGGTGCGGTAGTGGCTGCGGACGACGTATTTCCAGCGCTGGGTGCGGATCGCGGCGACAGTGTCGTTGATGAAGAGGACGAGTTCGTCGTGAGGAGAGGGCGCGGCGCGGAAGGAGAGCAGGGACGCGATGTTGGCGCCGTCGAGCTGAGCCGATGGCATCGGCAGGCCGGTCCAGGCGACGAGCGTCGGCAGGAGGTCGATGTTCATCGCCATGCTGTCGTTGACGAGGCCGGCGGGAATGCGGCCGGGCTGGCGCGCGATGAAGGGGACGCGGTAGCCGCCTTCCCATCCGGCGCCGCCCTTGCGGTCGCGCAGTCCGGCCGTCGAGCCTTCGAACCACGGGCCGTTGTCGGATGTGACGATCACCAGCGTGTCCCTGTCGAGGCCGAGCTCCTTCAGCTTGATGAAGAGGCGGCCCATGTTGGCATCGATCTCCTCGACGACATCGCCATACTCGGCAGCCTGGCTGTGGCCGGCATGGTCGGGGTGGGGATCGAGCGGTACGTGCGGCGCGGTCAGTGCAAGCATCAGGAAGAAGGGCCGCTCGCGGTTTGCCTCGATGAACTGCAGGCCGCGCTGGAAGAAGCGCTCGGTCAGGCGATCCATCGCCACGTCTTCCTGCGTGAGTTCGACACCCGGTTCGGCGCTGTAGAAGCTGATCGGCTTCATGTCGTGGCTGTAGGGCAGGCCGGCGAAGAGATCGAAGCCGTGCTGGGTCGGCGGCCAGAAGGGCGCAGTGTGCCCCAGATGCCATTTGCCGATGAGCGCGGTGGCGTAGTCGGGCTTCAGCGCTTCGGCGATGGTGACCTCGGAGAGCGGCAGGCCGTGCGTGTCGGTCTGACGGATGACGTCGACGGCGAGGCCGGTCCTGATCGGATAGCGGCCGGTGAGCAGGCCGGCGCGCGAGGGCGTGCAGACATTGGCCGAAGCATAGAAGGTGGTGAGCCGCGCGCCTTCGGCCGCCATGCGATCGAGGTTGGGCGTGCGGATGAGGCGCGAGCCCTGCACGCCGAGGTCGCCATAGCCGAGGTCGTCAGCGAGAACGAGGACAATGTTTGGCTTGCGGGCCGGCGCGCTCGCGGAGAGCTGCGGGGTGGAACACGCGGCAAGGGCTGCGGCAGCCATGGCCGACTGAAGCGCGGCGCGGCGGGTCGGCTGGATGGTCATGCATCGTCCCTTGTCATTGTCTGATTGCAGGATCGGATGGCGGGCAGGCGGGGTCCAGAGGAATCGCGGACGTTGACGCTGGGGTCAGTCGCTGTGTTTCACGCAAATGTGGGCTTCGCGGCGCGGGCGGAGCAACGTTAGGGTGAGCGCCGACAGGAACACAGAGGGAGCGCCGACATGATGAAGCATCTTGCAGCACTCGCCGTGGCAGTGAGCGTTGTGCATGCCGCGCCAGCTTTCGCGCAGACATCCACGGTCGACATCAAGGAGTGGAAGGTCGAGTGGGAAGGTTCGCGGCCGCGCGATCCGTTTGCGGTGAGCAAGGATGAAGTGTGGTTTGTCGGGCAGCAGGGCCACTACATGGCGCAGCTCGACGTGAAGACCGGCAAGATGACCAAGGTGGATATTCCCGGCGCCGGACCTCACAATCTGATCGTCGGATCGGACGGCGCTGTCTGGTATGCGGGCAACCTGCAGGCGCATATCGGCCGCTATGATCTGAAGACGAAGAAGGTGGAGCAGATCGCCATGCCGGATCCGGCGGCGCGCGATCCGCACACGCTCATCGAGGACGGCAAGGGCAATATCTGGTTCACCGTGCAGGGCGGCAACATGATGGGCCGGCTCAACATGGCGACCAAGAAGGTCGACCTCATCAAGTCGAAGACCGAACGCTCGCGGCCTTACGGCATCAAGATCGCCGCGGACGGCAAGCCGTGGATCGTGCTGTTCGGCACGAACAAGCTGGCGAGCATCGATCCGGCGACGCTGGCGCTGACTGAGATCGACATTCCCCGCGCCACGGCGCGGCCGCGGCGCATCGAAATCACGTCGGACGGGCGCGTCTGGTACGCCGACTATGCCGACGGAAAGCTGGGCGCCTATGATCCCAAGACGAAGGCGTTCGAGGAGTGGGACATGCCTTCGGGCGCACAGTCGCGCCCCTATGGCACGGCGATGGACGACAAGGACCGGCTATGGCTGGTCGAAAGCGGCGTGCAGCCGAACAAGTTCGTCGGCTTCGATACGAAGACCGAGAAGTTCTTTTCCTCGACCAATGTGCCTTCGGGCGGCGGGACGGTGCGCCACATGCACTATCTGAAGCCGGCGCAGGAAATCTGGTTCGGCGCGGATACGAACACTATCGGGCGCGCGAAGATCGGATGAAGCGGATGCTTTGTGCCATGATGCTGGCGCCGGCCATCGTGCTGGCGCCGGCGGCTGGCGCGCACCCGGGCGCTGCGCCTTGGGAGGCCGACGGGAAGCCCGGCCGGCAGAGCTGCGAGGCGTGTCATTTCGAGGCGGCGCCGGTGAAGGGAAGCGTGGCGCTGAGCCTTGCCGGCCTGCCGGCGAAGATCGAGCCGGGGCATGTCTATGAGCTGACGCTGACGCTCAGGCACGCCGGGATGAAAGTGGCGGGGTTCCTGGTGTCGGCGATGGGCGGGACGTTTGCCGGCGGCGAGGGCGTCGAGGTCGAGGGCGCAGCAGCGCGCTCGACGCTGGCCAGGGCGAAGCAGGCCGATGTCGCGATCTGGCGGTTTTCGTGGCGCGCGCCGGAGAAGACGCTGCGCGAGGCGGCGTTCTTTGTGTCGGCCAATGCCGGGAATGACGACCAGTCGCCATTCGGCGACACCATCTACATGGATGTGGTGACGGCGAAGTAGGTCAGGCGCCTTCCAGCACGCGCGGGATGCGGAAGACGACGTCCTCCTGGGCGGTGACGATTTCCTGGACCGAGACAGAGAAACGTCCACGGCAGGCGGCGATGACGCCCTGCACCAGCGTCTCGGGGGCGGAGGCGCCGGCAGTGAGGCCGAGCGTGTCGACGTTGGCGAACCAGGCCCAGTCGATGTCATCGGCGGAGGCGATGAGGTGGGCCTCGCGTGCGCCGGCGCGCTCGGCGACTTCCTTGAGGCGGACCGAGTTGGAGGAGTTGGAGGCGCCGATGACGAGGACGAGCTGGGCCTCGCGGGCGACCGCCTTCACGGCTTCCTGGCGGTTGGTGGTGGCGTAGCAGATGTCGTCCTTGCGCGGCTCGGCGAGGTGCGGGAAGCGGCGGCGGAGGGCGGCGACGATGTCCTTGGTGTCGTCGACGGAGAGCGTCGTCTGCGTGACGTAGGCGAGGCGGGAGGCGTCGTTCGGCGTGAAGGCTTCCGCGTCCTCGACGGTTTCGATCAGCGTCATCGCGCCCGGATCGAGCTGGCCCATCGTGCCGACGACTTCGGGATGGCCGGCGTGGCCGATCAGGAGGATGTGGAGGCCGTTGCGGGCGTGGCGCTGTGCTTCGGCATGGACCTTGGAGACGAGCGGGCAGGTGGCGTCGACATAGATCATCTGCCGGCGCTGGGCCTCGGCAGGGACGACCTTGGGAACGCCGTGGGCGGAGAAGACCACCGGGCGGTCGTCCGGGCATTCGGTCAGCTCCTCGACGAAGAC
>DATBNA010000031.1:0-5657 GCA_036554545.1 Hyphomonadaceae bacterium | reverse complement strand
TCACGGCGTTCGCCGGACTGGTGCCGATGGCGCGGCGCGCTCTCAACGAGATCTCGGCGGACGTGAAGCGCGCATTCGGCTGAATCCCGGCCAATGAATTTCAGGTCGTTTCGGGGGCGGCTTGTCTTGCGGGATGTTTCGCGCATTTCTTGAGTCATGTCTTCTGCCGCCGACGCCCTTGCCAGAGAGCTGAAATCCGCATCGCGCATCGTGATATTCACGGGCGCGGGAATCTCGACCGAGTCAGGCATTCCCGATTTCCGCTCGCCGGGCGGCGTGTGGTCGAAGATGCGGCCGATCTATTTCCAGGAGTTCATCGGCAGCGAGGAAAAACGGCGCGAGGCGTGGACACGCGTGTTCAGTGGTTCGGCGGGCTGGGTGGGCAAGCAGCCGAACGCCGGGCACTTCGCGGTGGCGCGGCTGGTCGCCGCCAACAAGGCCTCGGCTGTGATCACGCAGAATGTCGACAACCTGCATCAGGCCTCGGGCGTCCCGGCGGACAAGGTGATCGAGCTGCATGGCAATGCGAGTTACGCCAAATGCCTCGGGTGCGGCCTGCGGCACGAACTCGACGAGATTCGGCCCGTCTTCGTCGACCAGGGCCAGATCCCGGTTTGTCGCGAGTGCGGCGAGCTCCTGAAGACGGCGACAATCTCTTTCGGCCAGCCCATGCCGGACGGGCCAATGGCGCGCGCCGAAGAAGAGACCTATGGCTGCGATCTCTTCCTTGTGCTGGGCTCGTCGCTGGTCGTCACGCCGGCCGCACATTTCCCGGTGAAGGCCAAGCGCAACGAGGCGCGGCTGGTGATCCTGAACCGTGAGGAGACGCCGCTTGACGCAATTGCGGACCTCGTCCTCAACGAGGAAATCGGGCCGACGATGACCGAGGCGATGCGCGATATGAACTGACAGATCCGAAGGGACAGGCAAGGGGAGGCGACAATGGGGCAGGCGTTGCAGGATCCGGTTTTTGCAACCTATGTGATCGCGGCGACGATCATGATTCTCAAGGCGGTGAGCATGTCATGGCTGACCGTGGTTCAAATGACGCGGGTGAATGGCGGCTTCCGCGCGCCTGAGGATTTGCGGAAGACACCGCTCAACCCGAATCCCAATCCGGAACAGACCCGGCCGAACGAAAGCGTGGAGCGGATACGCCGCATCCATCTCAACGACCTCGAGAACATCCCGTTCTTCCTCGTTGCCGGCCTGCTGTGGACGATGACCGGGCCGTCCTTGCTGGAGGCCCAGATCGTCCTCTATGCCTATGTGGCCACACGGATGCTCCACTTTGCCGCCTATCTATCGGCGAGGTCGCATGACCTGCGCGCGATACTTTGGACGCCGGGGTCGCTGATCATCCTCTACATGGCCATCCGGACCTTGCTTGCCGCGCTGGGCATGTAACGGCTCACCTTCGGCGCGCGGCAATTTGAACAGAGCGCCTGCTGAGGATGCCTGCAAAATCAGCGGGTTTGGTGGTGCGACCGTGCGTCCGGTATCGGTTGCTGCCATTGCCCGACGGGAAACTTGATCGTAGGCGTTAGTCGCATAAGCCGCTGTCAGGCGGCATCAACTCCCCGGAGGCCAACCCGTGCGTCGCGCACTTATTCTTGCTCTTGGAACTGCCCTTGCTGCCGGGACGCTGGCCGCAGCCGTCGCACAGACGCCACTGGCCGGCACGCCTGCGCCGAAAGCCGATCGCGGCGAAGGCTATGACCACACCAAACCCTATCCGCCCTACAAGGCGCCGCGCCTCGCAATCGGCCAGCCGGATCTGCAAGGCGTCTGGTCGAACGCGTCGCTGACGCAGCCTTCGCGCCCCGCGAACGTGAAATCCGCAGCCTACACCGAAGAGGAAGTCGCCAAACTCGAAGGCCAGGTGCTGGTCGAGATCGAGGAAGGCAACCAGCGCACCGACCCCAACGCTCCGGCTGACTATGTTGCGAAGTCGACCGTCACGCGCCCCGAATTCCAGGCGGCGGGCGGAGCGGTCGGCGGCTACAATCGCGGCTGGCTCGACCCGGGCAACCACGTCATGCGCGTCAACGGCGAACCGCGCACCTCGCTGATCACTACGCCGGATGGCCGTCCCCCGGCGAAGAAGGCGGGCGCGCCGACGGTGCGCGCGGAGCAGCCGTCCTTTGTTGCGTTGCTTGGACAAAGCCCGACGAAACCGGGCGGCGCGTTCGAGAACATGGAATCGCGCGGCGCCGGCGAGCGCTGCATCGTTTCGTTCGGCCGGAATGGCGGACCGCCGATGTTCGCCAACGGCTTCTACAACAACAACTACCAGTTCATTCAGTCGCCGAACGCGGTGGTCATCGTCGTGGAAATGAACCACGACGCCCGGATCATCCGGCTGAATTCGAAGCACCGCACGGACGATGTTCGCCCGTACTTCGGCGACTCGATCGGCTGGTGGGAAGGCGACACTCTGGTGGTCGAGACGACTCACATTCCGCAGAGCCAGCAGTACATGGGCTCTTGGAAGGACCTGAAGGTCACCGAGCGTTTCACGCGCGTCGCGCCGGACCGGCTGCACTACAAGTTCACGGTCGAGGACCCGACGATGTGGGACGCCGCCTGGGGCGGCGAATACGAATTCCATCCGCTCGAGCCGTCGCGCCTCTACGAATATGCCTGCCACGAAGGCAACTACGCGCTGCACGGGATCCTCGCCGGCGCCCGCGTTCAGGAAGCCGAAGCGGCGAAAAAAGCAGCCGCCGAAGCCAAGGCGAAGCCCGCGACAACGACCGCTGGCAAGCCGGCGAAGGGCGGCCAGTAACTCTCATCTGTTGCTATCGATTGGTCATGCCGCCCCCTTTCGGGGCGGCATGATCTTTTCTCGCGGCAGAGAGTTCAGCCGAACGGATTGCCGATTGTGGTTTCGGTGTGCAGGACGCACTGCCAGCCGGCGCCCTTGCGCAGCCAGGTGCTGGCGTCGGCCGCCTCGAGGTCGTAGGCCTTGCCGTCCATCGTGCCTTTCTGGTGGACCTTGTAGCCGATGACGGCAGTGTCATCGTCCGGGAACAGCACCTGCACGTCGCTGAACCTGTAGTCTTCCAGCGTCCACTTGCCGTCTTCCATCATCTTCGCGAAGTCGCCCTTGCTGATCTTCGACACGCCCTTCGGGCCGATGACGATGCTTTCCGGCGCCATCATCCCGGTGGCGGTTTCGACATCCTGGGTCTTCATCGTGTCCCAGAACTTCTTTTCGAGATCGATGATGGTTTGCGTGTCTGACATGGGAGACTCCTGCGCGTTTTGCTGACAAAACGGCGCCGCGGAGACGTTGTTCCGACAGGAGCAGTTGTTGCCCGGTTACCAGGCAAGCTCCCTGCCGTTCCAGGCGAGGAAGCGGCCGGTCGATGCGACGTCGAGCTTGTCGATCAGCTTGAGGAGCTGGGCGGCGCTCTCTTCGGGTTTCAGCTGCGCGCCTTCACCGCCCATTTCGGTCTTCACCCAGCCGGGGTGGACGATCAGAACGGGAATGCCCTGCGGTTTCAGCTCGGTTGCGAGCCCGCGCATCAGCCGGTTCACCGCCGCTTTCGAAACGCGATAGGCAAGCGAATCCGAGGATGCGCTCTGCATCGAGCCCATCTGCGATGACAGGGTGATGATCTTGCCCTTGGCGGCCTTCACGTTTGGCAGGAATGCATTGGCGATCATCAGCGGCGCGATGGAGTTGATGGCCAGCGCCTCGGCGAGGCCTTCATAGTCCATGTCGGTTGCGCTCTGGCGCTCAGGCCCGCCGATGCCGGCGTTGTTGATCAGGACGTCGATCGGTTCGGCTTCGAGCTTGCGGCGGACGCGGCCGATCTCGCCGGGATCGGAGACGTCCATCTCGATCACCTCGACCCATTTCGGCTGGCTGGCGGCGAAGGCGTCGAGTTCGGCGCGGTTCGACGTGCGGCGGACGCAGGCAAAGACCTTGTCGCGCCGGCCAGCATAGGCCTTCACGAGCGCAAGTCCGATGCCCCGGTTCGCGCCGGTGATCAGTACGACTGCCATGAATACGTCCCGGTCTTAAGGCTTTCCGGTCAGCGTGTCGGAACCGGAACTTCCCCGCGATAGTCATAGAAGCCGCGTCCGACCTTTTTCCCGACCCACCCGGCCTCGACATATTTCACGAGCAGTGGGCAGGGACGGTATTTGGTGTCGGCGAGACCTTCGTGCAGAACCTGCATGATCGACAAACAGGTGTCGAGACCGATGAAGTCCGCGAGTTCGAGCGGGCCCATCGGATGATTGGCGCCGAGCTTCATCGCCGTGTCGATCGCCTCGACCGAGCCGACGCCTTCATAGAGCGTGTAGACCGCCTCGTTGATCATCGGCATCAGCACGCGGTTGACGATGAAGGCCGGGAAGTCCTCGGCGTTGGTGACGTGCTTGCCGACGCGCTCAACGATGCCGACGGCGGCGTCGTAGGTTTCCTGGTCGGTCGCCAGGCCGCGGATCACCTCTACAAGGCGCATCAGCGGCACGGGGTTCATGAAGTGGAGGCCGATGAAGCGCTCGGGCCGGTCCGTCGCCGTGCCGAGCCGGGTGATTGAGATCGACGAGGTGTTGGTCGCCACCATCGCGTTCTTGCGCAATCTGGGACACAGCTCGTCGAAAATCTTGCGCTTGACGTCTTCCTTCTCGGTCGCCGCCTCGATGGCGAAATCCACGTCGGCGAATTCGGCAAGCGAGGTCGCCGTGCGGATGCGCTTCACGGCCGCGTCGCGAGCGTCCCGGGTGATCATCTGGCGGTGAACCTGGCGGTCCATGTTGCGCTGGATGGTCTTGAGCCCGGCTTCCAGACGGTCCGCGGAAATGTCGTTCAGGATGACGTCGAACCCGGCAAGCGCGCACACGTGCGCGATCCCGTTACCCATCTGGCCGGCGCCGATAACGCCGATGGTGCGAATGCCGGTCATGCCGTCCTGCGCCCTTACTCTGACTTGCCGGGGGCGGACGCTATCATGTGAACATCCGCCTGCCAGTGTGGCTATTCGCACATGCACAAGAGAAGGTGAATATAGGCTGGAAAGTGTGGCCTTTCGGCTGCAGAGCGACAGCCACTCACGGGAGCGTGAGTTATCCCCCGGCTATCTCCTTGTTTGCATTGAAGGCGCCTTTTTTCGTTCGGCGAAGGTGGCCTCTCGTATAATATTATTGGGCGTGACCGGCCTTCATCCTGGAGCGGGCCGGCGCCAACGGGAGTTGGACATGCTGAAATGGATTTGTGCGGTCGCGTTGGCTGCGACCGCGGCTTCGCCTGCCCTGGCGCAGAAGCCCAAGGATCGTCCCGCCAAACAGACCAAGCCGTTCGACCAGGCCGCGATGAAGGAGGGCATGGCGGTCATTCGGAAGGAGGGGGAGTGCATTGTCACCTATGTGGTGAGCAAGGAAGGCAAGGCGAAGGATATCAAGCCTGACTGCACCGTGCCCGAGATGGGCCCCTATGTTGCGCGGACGGTGGAAAGCGCGGAATGGGAGCCGGAGATCTTCGACGGCGAGATCTTCGACACCGAGCCAATCAAGCAGATCTTCAAGTTCACCGCGGCAGGTCCGCCGGCGGATCCGCGTGGCGAGAAGGCCCCAGTGCTAGTGAAGGGCGTCGAACCGAAAGACGTCGAGCGCGCGATCAGCAAGACGAAGAAAGAAGGTTC
>DATBNA010000651.1:0-3582 GCA_036554545.1 Hyphomonadaceae bacterium | reverse complement strand
AATGTTCTGGAACTCAATCTGGAGTTGAACAAACTCAGCCCCGCGCCGGCGTCCCCTGCGCCTCCGGCCGGGCAGTGAATTGCCGGCAACTGATGTACTATGGCAAACGAGGAGCTTAGAGAGCCTCGATGCCTGAAGACTCAATCCTGGGAGACAGACGCCCCTCGCCTGAAGCGTTGCTTGAAAAGGCGCGCCGGGAGGAAAGCGGGCAGGGCCGTCTCAAGGTGTTTGTGGGCGCCGCTCCCGGCGTCGGCAAGACATACGAGATGCTCCAGACGGCGATCGCTCGCCGGCAAGATGGCTATGATGTCGTCGTCGGAGTTGTTGAGACACATGGCCGGAAGGAGACGGAAGCACTGCTCGCCGGGCTCGAAGTTATTCCGCGCCGGCGGATCGAGTATAAAGGCAAAGCCCTTGAGGAAATGGACCTCGACGCCATCATCGCCCGGCGTCCGCAGATCGTCCTCGTCGACGAACTCGCGCACACAAACGCGCCGGGCGCGCAGCACCCAAAACGCTATCAGGATGTGCTGGATCTCCTGAAGGAGGGCATCAACGTCTACACCACGGTCAATATCCAGCACATCGAAAGCCTCAACGATGTTGTCGCGCAGATCACGCGCGTCCGCGTTCGTGAGACAGTGCCGGATTCGGTGTTTGACCGGGCCGATGACGTCAAGCTCGTCGACCTCACGCCAGAGGACCTGATCCAGAGGCTGAAGGAAGGCAAAATCTACGTTCCGAAGCAGGCGGAGCGGGCGCTCGAACATTTCTTCTCGCCCGCGAACCTCACCGCCCTCAGAGAGCTGGCGCTTCGCCGAACCGCGGAGCGCGTGGACGAACAGCTTCTGATCCATATGCAGGAACATGCGATCGAAGGCCCATGGGCGGCCGGAGAGCGCATTCTGGTTTGTATCAGCGAGGACCCAAGAGCAGCAGGCCTTTCGCGCTATGGCAAGCGGCTCGCCGACAGACTGCGCGGACAATGGACGGCGCTCTATGTCGAGACCCCGCGCAGTCTGCAGCTTGCCGAAGAACAACGTGATCGCATCGCAGAAACGCTGCGGCTTGCTCAGTCGCTGGGCGGCGAGCCGGTCACCATACCAGCAAGCAGCCGGCGCGTCGCCGACGACATCATTGACTACGCCCACGCCAACAACATCACCCAGATTATCATCGGCAAATCCGCGCGTTCGCGCTGGTTCGAAATCGTGAACGGGTCCGTCGTCCACGATCTTGTAAGGCGTGCCGGGAACATCCGCGTGCACGTCATCGCCGGTGAGGATGCAGGAGGCGAACCACGGGCGCGAACGACCGCGACTGCGCTATGGTCGCGCCGGGAACTGGAGTGGCCCCCCTACGCGTTCGCCGTTGCGGCGGTCGCACTCGCTCTAATCGTCGGGCTGCTGATCCAGCCGTCGCTCGGCCTCGAAAGCGTGGACCTGGTGTTTCTTGCAGCAATTGTCGGCATTGCAGTCTGGCTTGGGCTGTGGCCGTCGGTGCTCGCGAGCATCCTGGCGTCCCTCGCGTACAACTTCTTCTTTATCCCTCCAATCCACACTTTCACGATCGCCGACCCGCGCAACGTCTGGGCCTTCCTGTTCTTCGCTGCGATGGGCATTGCGATTTCGAACATCGCAGCGCGGGCGCGCGCTCTTGCCCTGATGGCTATCCGACGGGCGCGAATGACCGAGTCGCTTTACGGCTTCAGCCGCAAGCTCACCGGCGTCGGAACGCTCGACGACGTGCTCTGGGCGGCCGCCCACCAGGCCGCGCTGATGCTCAAGGTGCGTGTCGTGCTGTTGCTGCCCGAGAGGGGATCACTCGCAGTGAAGGCAGGCTATCCGCCGGAAGACCAGATCGACGATGCCGACATCGCGGCCGCCAAATGGGCCTGGGAAAACGACCAGCCGGCCGGCCGTGGCTCTGACACTCTGCCAGGCGCGAGGCGCCTTTTTGTGCCAATGCGAACCTCCCGAAGCCGGATCGGTATTGTGGGCATCGACAGCGACAAGCCCGGCGTGCTGCTATCGCCTGACGAACGGCGGCTGCTCGACTCTCTGATTGACCAGACTGCGCTCGCAATCGAACGCGTCCTTCTGGTCAATGAAATGGACCGGGCCAAGCGCACAGCCGAAACCGAGCGGCTACGGTCGGCGCTGCTCACCTCGCTGTCGCATGACCTGAAGACGCCGCTATCGGCGGTCATCGCAACGGCGCAGACCTTGCGCGACATGGCCTCACGGCTGAACGAAGCGCAGAAGGCAGAACTCCTCGGCACGATCATCGATGAATCGGAACGCCTGAACCGGTTCATCGCCAACCTGCTCGATATGACGAAGCTCGAGTCTGGCGCAGTCGCGGCGAAAACTTCCCGCCACAATCTCAGTGAGGCGGTCGGCGGCGCATTGCGACGCGCATCGAAGATACTCGCCGCACACAAGGTCGATCTCGACCTGGCCGCCGACCTTCCCATGCTGGAACTCGACGACGTCCTTTTTGAGCAGGCGCTGTTCAACCTTCTCGACAACGCGGCGAAGTATGCCCCCGCTGGAACGACGGTGCGCATCGTCGGTCGCCATGATGAAAGTGAAGTCCGTCTTCAGGTTATTGACGAAGGCGAAGGAATTCCGCCTGCCGATCTCGAACGAATCTTCGACAAGTTCTACCGGGCGGAAAAAGGTGACCGGGTCCGGGCTGGAACCGGTCTGGGCCTTTCGATAGCTCGGGGGTTCATTCAGGCGATGGGCGGTACGGTGACCGCACGGAACAGAGATGATCGCCCCGGGGCAGTCTTCACAATCGCGCTACCCGTACTTTCGGCCGCCGGCGCCATACAGGGTGGAGCATGAGTGCGCCACGTGCGAAAGTGCTGGTGATCGAGGATGAACCTCCCATCCGCAAGCTGCTCCGCCTTGGCCTGGAAGCACACGAGTATGAGGTGCTCGAAGCGCCCAATGGCAGGAAGGGAATGGAGCTCCTTGCCGAGTCGCCGGAACTCGTCATCCTGGATCTGGGTCTTCCCGACGTGCGCGGGCTGGATCTGATAACGCAGCTCCGCCAGCGTCACGAAGGGTTGCCGATCATTATCCTGTCGAGCCGCGATGACGAAGCCGGCAAGGTCCAGGCGCTCGATCTGGGCGCAGACGACTACGTCACCAAGCCCTTCGGTATGGATGAACTGCTGGCGCGCATACGCACCGCCTTGCGCCATCGACTCCAGGTCCAGGGCGAAAGGCCGATATTTAGATCCGGCGATCTCAGTGTCGACCTGGTTCGCCGCATCGTGAAGGTTGGGGATCGCGAGGTGAAGCTTTCGCCCAAGGAGTACGACCTCCTGAGGCTGCTGGTGCAGCACGCAGGCAAGGTGCTGACGCACAAGTTCCTGCTGGGCAATCTCTGGGATGAACCGACGGATACACAGTATCTCCGTGTTTATGTGAGGCAATTGCGCCAGAAGATCGAAGCCGATCCGGAACGCCCGCACTATCTTCTGACAGAAACGGGCATCGGATACCGGTTGCGGGCCGCAGACTAATGGCGTGTGGATGATTGCGAAACTGAACCCGCGCTGCAGTGACC
>DATBNA010000610.1:0-6747 GCA_036554545.1 Hyphomonadaceae bacterium | reverse complement strand
GTGCACGGGTTCGACATGCTGCTGGTGATGTCCGGCTCGACGCCGTCGCGGAATTTCCGTTCGGCGCCGTGACGCGCGCGCCCGGGCGTTGCAGACTGGCGGCATGAGCAAGACCGAGACACATCCTGAAATCCGCGATGCTGTGCGCAGGTTGTGCGCGCAGTTTCCCGGACCGTACTGGCGGAAGCTGGACCGGGAGCGGGCGTATCCGACGGAGTTCGTGCAGGCGCTGACGCGGGATGGCTGGCTGTCGGTGCTGATCCCGGAGGCGTATGGCGGGTCGGGGCTGGGAATTTCGGCGGCGTGTGCGGTGCTGGAGGAGATCCACCGATCGGGATGCAATGGCGCAGCGTGTCATGCGCAGATGTACACGATGGGGACGCTGCTGCGACATGGCTCCGAGGCGCAGAAGCAGAAGTGGCTGCCGAAGATTGCGAGCGGCGAACTGCGGCTTCAGGCGTTTGGCGTGACGGAGCCGACGAGCGGGACGGACACGACGCGCATCCAGACATTCGCGAAAAGGCAAGGCGAAAGGTATGTCGTCAACGGGTCGAAGATCTGGATCAGCCGGGCCGAGCATTCGGACCTGATGGTGCTGCTGTGCCGGACCTCGCCGCGGGACGACGCGGGCAAGCCGTCCGACGGGATGAGCGTTCTGCTGGTCGACATGCGCGAGGCCCAGAAAACCAATGGGGGGCGCGGGCTGACGATCAAGCCGGTGCGCACGATGCTGAACCACGCGACGACCGAGCTGTTCTTCGACAACCTCGAAGTGCCGGCAGAGAACCTGATCGGCAAGGAAGGCTCAGGGTTCAAATACATCATCGACGGCATGAATGCGGAGCGCATCCTCATTGCTGCGGAGTGCATCGGCGACGGGAAGTTCTTTGTCGACCGTGCGTCGGCCTATGCGAAGGAGCGAGAAGTGTTCGGCCGCCCTATCGGCGAGAACCAGGGCGTTCAGTTCCCGATTGCGCGTGCGCATGTGCAGGTGACGGCGGCGGGGCTGATGGTGGACAACGCCGCACAGATGTTTGAGCGGGGCGAGCCTTGCGGCTCGGAGGCCAACATGGCGAAGATGGTCGCGTCCGAGGCTTCGTGGTTTGCGGCCGATGTCTGCATCCAGACGCATGGCGGGTTCGGCTTTGCCGAGGAGTACGATATCGAGCGCAAATTCCGCGAGGCGCGGCTCTACCAGGTGGCGCCAATATCCACCAACCTGATCCTGAGCCATGTGGCGACACATGTGCTGGGGATGCCCAAATCTTTCTGAGCAGGTCTTTCCGAGGGGGGAGACGCAAATGACCGAAGTGAATGTGCAGGACTGGATCGGGCGCGAGGAAGTCCACGAGGACTACGTTGCGCGCGCACCGGTGAAGCGGCTTAGCGCGATGCTGGACCGGCCGGATGACTCGACGGCGAAGGCTATTCCGCCGCTGGGGCACTGGTTGAACTTTCTTCCGGAAGCGACACAGGCGCAGTTGGGGCCCGACGGGCATCCGCAGCGCGGCGGACTGATTCCACCCCTGCCCCTGCCGATGCGCATGGCGGCGGGAAGCAGGTTGACTTTCCACGAGCCGATTCCGTTTGGAGCGGACGTGAAGCGCGTCTCAAGGATCATGAACATTGTCGAGAAGCAGGGGCGGACGGGGCCGCTGGCGTTTCTCACCTATCGCTATCAGGTGTTCAACGGCGCGACGCTGTGCGTGACCGAGGAGTTCGATGTGGTGTTTCGCGAGAAGTCGGGGAATGCCGGGCCAATGCCGCCGGGCGAGCGGCGTGAAGGAAAGGTGTCGCGTACGATCAAGCCGGAGACACCGCTGCTGTTCCGCTATTCGGCGCTTACCTTCAACGGACACAAGATCCACTATGACCGCGACTATGCGCGCAACGAGGAAGGCTATCCGGGCCTGCTGGTGCACGGACCGCTGCTGGCGACGCTGCTGGTCGACCTGTTCCGGCGGCACAGGCCGAACGACACGATAAAGACGTTCGAATTCCGGGCGCAGCGGCCCGTGTATGACCTCGCCCCGTTCACCGTTAACCTGGAAGATACGCCGCAGGGCGCTGATGTCTGGGCCAACGATGGCGATGGGTATATCGCCATGGCCGGGCGTATCGGAACAGGTGCATGATCTACAACTGGCGTTCGCTGCTATTTGTGCCCGCGCTTGCACAGGAGCGCTGGGCGAAGGCGCACACGCGCGGCGCCGACGCGATCATCGTCGATCTTGAGGACTCAGCGCAGCCGGAAGCGAAGGCGCAGGCGCGCTGGCTGGCGCCGGAGGCGGTAAAGACGCTGTCGCAGAACGGCGCGGACGTGACCGTTCGCGTGAACAACGATCCTGCGCATCTCGAGGCGGACATCGAGGCGGTGGTCGTCCAGGGACTGCGCGCCGTGGTGATGCCGAAGGTCGAAAGCGCGAAGGACCTCGCGGGGCTGTCGACGCTGATCGAAGCAGCGGAGTTCGAAGCCGGCATGGAACGGCTGCAGGTGAAGGTGATCGCGGTGATCGAAAGTCCGCGGGCGCTGGAGAACATCCGCGAGATTGCGGACGGGCCGCGGGTGGTCGGGATCTCGCTGGGCAGCGAGGATTTCGCGCTGTCGCTGGGACGGCCGCCGGCGCCGCTGTCGCTCGCACTGGCGGCGCAGACGATTGCCTATGCGGCTTCGGCGCGCGGGCTGATGGGGCTCGCGATGGCGGGCAGCATTGCGAACTACACGGACCTCGAGGCATTTGCGGCGGAGGCAAAGCGCTCGCATGCAATGGGCCTCACCGGCGCGATGTGCATCCATCCCAACCAGGTGAAGGTGCTGAACGAGTGCTTTGGCGCGAGCGAGGCGGAGATCGCGGAGGCGAAGGGCGTCCTGGCGGCGTGGGAAGTGCGGACCGCTGACGTCATCTCGCACAATGGCAGGATGATCGACCAGCCCGTGGTCGAGCGGGCGCGGCGCCTGCTTTCGTCCCAGCGGCGATGAGGACCGGACGGCCGGAGGATGTCCTCGACTGGCTGAGGCCCGGACAGCGCATCTATTTCCAGGGCGGTCCCGGCGAGTGCAGCGTCTTTCGCGAGCTGCTTGTGGCGCATCCGGGGCGTGCGGCGGGCGTCGAGCTGTGGTCGTGCCTGATCCCGGGGATCAACACGTTCGACTATGGTTCGCTGAAGGGCGGACCGACGTTCGTGACATTCATGGCGTCGCCGGCGCTTGAGCCTTCGATCGCGAGCGGGCGGACGACGCTGCGCGCGATGCCTTACTCGGAGATCGGCGCGCTCCTGGAGCGGACAGAGTTCGATCTTGCAATCCTTCATGCCGCCGTGCCGGACGAGAACGGACGATGTTCGTTCGGCATAGCGGCGGATGCGCCGGGGATCGCCGCGCGGCGGGCGGCGAGGCGGATCGTATTTCTCAATCGCCGAATGCCTGTAATCCGCGATGCAGAGTCGATTGGGGTTGGAGAGGTCGATCTGGGCGTGCTGATCGATGCGCCTTTGCTTTCGGCTGAAGAAAAGCGCGGATCGTCAGCGGCGCTGGATGCGATCGCCGGTCGCGCGGCGGCGCTGGTTCCCGATGGAGTGACGATACAGTCAGGCATCGGGGAGGCGCCGGGCGCAGTGATCGCGGCGTTGAAGGACCGGCGAGGACTGAAGGCGCACTCCGGAATCATCACGCCAGAGTACAGGCTACTTGCCGAGGCAGGGGCGCTGGATCCGGCTGCACGGCACATCGCCGGCGTCGCCTGGGGCGATCAAAGCTTCTACGACTGGCTGGAGCGATCAGGACTGTTTGCGTTCAGGTCGATCCACGAAACCCATGGGCCGGAGGAGCTGACCAAGATCGCGAACTTCATCTCCGTCGGCTCTGCGATCGAGGTGGATCTCGCGGGCAATATCAACCTTGAATGGGTTGGCGGACGGCGGATCAGCAGCGTGGGCGGGGCGCCGGACTATGTGCGGGCCGCTCTGGGTTCGCCTGGCGGGCGATCGATCATCGCCTTGCCCGCGACCAGCCGCGGCGGCGCATCCCGGATCGTGACGCGGCTGGACAAGGCGTCGATACCCGCTGAGCAGGCCGACACCATCGTGACCGAGCACGGCGTCGCCGAGCTGCGCGGTCTTTCACCTGCTCAGCGGGTGCAGAAACTGATCGGTGTTGCTGCTCCGGGTCATCGCGCGGCGCTGGCGGCTGCTTTACGTTAGCTGCAACCGTGAAAACGCTGTCTTGGCGTGATCGCGACTCCGTGATTGCTTGTAGCATCGCTCGGGGGAGGGGCGGCGATTGGCGCATGGCATCATTTTCGAACCCGATCCGGCCTGGCGACCGTTGCTGGAACGCGCTCTGGCCAGCCTGTACTGGACCGTGGGCAATGCCGATTCCCTAGCGGAAGTAGCTGGTTTCCTTCCCGGGCCATGGGCTGCGGTGCTGGCGATCGAGTCAGGTGACGTAGAGGCGCTGGAGGACATACGCGCCCTGCGGCGGACTGCGCCGGGAACCGTGCTGTGCGTGCTGGTGGACGAGCATGCTCCCGATTTCGACCGGCAACTTCACGTTGCCGGAGTCGACGCGGTGTTCGCGAAGCCTGTACAAGAGAAGGAGATCGTCGAGGCCCTCGTCGAGGGTTTCATGACGCGCCGCGGCTAACACCGGGGGAAAGGACATGAGCGCCACCACCAAGCCGTCGATCGCAGTGCTTAACGAGCCTGTGCAAGCCGGTCCGGTCTTCGCATTCGCAGAGATCTCGCAGACGGCGGAAACGCTGGACGAGGTTGACCACGCGCTGAAGCGCGTCCTCAACGAGTTCGGCATAGGCCACTTCGTGCTTTACCAGGCGACCGACCGGGCAAAGCGCCCCACAGGCGCGCGCATCGCAGGCCCGATGCACAAGGACTGGCGCAAGCACTATGTCGACAACGGCATGGCCAACTATGACGAGCTGCTGAGCTGGGGCCTTCACAGCGCGGCGCCGACAACCTGGACGAAGTTCAGCGCCGAACACGACATTTCAGACGGACAGAAGCTGATGTTCGACGAGGCGAAGTGCTTCGGGCTGAATGACGGCTTCTACCTGCCAATCCACCAAGCGGACGGCTCGATGCACGGCGTGTCGATGATGGTCCCACAGAAGCTGGAGAGCGACTCGCGGATTCTGGCGGCGCTGCACTTGCTGGCCCTCTACTATTCGATCGCCGCCAACCGCCTGGGCCTCAGCCCTCCGGAACCGCCTTCGCCGCCGGAAGGCTCGAAAGGCATACTGACGCCGCGTCAGCGCCAATGCCTGCAGTGGGTGCGCGCCGGCAAGTCGAGCTGGGAAATCGGGGAGATCCTCTCCCTTTCCGAGCATACCGTGAACGAACACCTCGAAGAGGCCCGCAAACGGCTGAAGGTCTACACGACAACCCAGGCCGTGATCGAAGCTGCGCTGCGCGGCCTGATCCATATCTGACGGGTTTGTTTGCCAGGCGCACACGGCACCCCCCAGACCTTGGGGGTACCGCTAAGAAGGCGCTGGATCGAAGTTCTTTCCGTTGCGCGGGAGAACTTCCATGCATGTCCACGTCATCAACACAGCAAACCGGGCGCAGTATCTCGACGAGGTCGAGCAGATGCACCGCCATCGCCACCGCATCTTTGCGGAGGTGATGAAATGGAAAGCGCTGGAATCGCCTGACCGGCTGGATATCGACGAGTTCGACACGCCCAACGCTACCTACCTTGTCGCGATCGACAACGGCGTGGTGCGCGGATCGCTGCGGCTTATCCCGTCCTGGCGGCCGCACATGCTGAAGACCCTGTTCCGGGACTATGTCGAAGGCGATCCACCGTCCGGCCCCGGCATCTGGGAATGGACCCGCCATGCGCCCGGCGACCCCTCGTTCAGCCGCGAGATCAATCACCAGGTCAGATTCCTGCTGAACATTGCAGTCTACGAGTTTGCCGCCTCGCGCGGCATCGAAACATTCATCGGTATCGCCGACTGCCAGATCGTTCCGCGCATGATCGACCTTGGCTGGAAAGTCGACCCGATCGGACTTCCGGTGAACTATGGCGAAGGCGTCGGCTACGCGTTCAGGATGCACGTCGATCACGCCAACAACGATCGTCTTCGTGCGCGTCTCGGGCGCGACAACACAGTTCTTGTCGAAATGCCGCGCGGTCTTGTCGCCGAGGAGGGGCGCATGGCGCGGCGCGCAGTCGAACTCGCGATGGAGCTTCCGGCCCGCAAGATCGGGCGTGCGGAAGAAGTCCTCCGCGAATTGTCCACGGTAGACGAATGAGATACGCCGCCGGTGCAAAAGCTTGGGGGGATGGGCCATGTCGAAGGCATGGTCAGGTCCTGGGCGCCGGCGGTCGTACCCTTGCCAGCAGGTTTGACCGGCTCGCAACGGAGCCGGTCGAATGAATGCCGGGTCGCAGACTTCCATCGTCCGGCCTCCCCGACGACCGTGGGTGGAAGGATCGCGCGGGCCCTGTCCCGGGGCCAGGTGATCCGATGAAGCGCCCTTCTCGCAGCGCTCTCATCGTCAGCGACTCGGCGCCTCTTCGCCGTTATGCGGCGGCCGCGCTCGAAGCGGGAGGCTTCGTCTGCGCGGAGTCTTCCAGCGGCATGCAGGCGATGGAGCGTTTTCGCGAGACGCGCTTTTCGCTGTACGTGATCGATCTCGACATGGCGGCCTCGGACGGGCTCTCGATGTTCAAGATCACGCTGACCGGGCGGGATGACGGTCGACAGCCAGTGATTATCGGCT
>DATBNA010000124.1:0-4331 GCA_036554545.1 Hyphomonadaceae bacterium | reverse complement strand
GAACACGCCTGCGCACATTCATCGGGGTATCTCTCGCCGCGCTGCTGCTCGGAGGTTGCATGACTGCAGCCCCTGACAGCACGCCGTCTGCCTCCGCCGCGAAACGGGCGGCGGTCGAAAGCAGGTTCGCCCAGAATGGCGACGTAAAGATCCACTACGTCGCCAGCGGGAAGGGCCCGCTGGTCGTGATGATCCACGGCTATCCGGACTATTCCGGATCGTGGGACCTGTTGAGGCCCGTGCTCGACGACAGCTATCGCGTCGTGGCGGTTGACACCCGCGGCTACAACCTTTCGGACAAGCCCGACGGGGTCGCCAACTACGAGATGCCGAAGCTGATCGCCGATATCGACGCGGTGATAAAGGCGGAGGGCAGGGAAAAGGCGACCGTCATCGGCCACGACTGGGGCGGCTCGATCGCCTGGATGTTCGCTTTCTACTATCCGCAGCGGCTCGACAACCTGATTGTCCTCTCGACGCCGCATCCGTCGCTGTTCATGCGTGAGATGCGGACCAATCCGGCGCAGCAGGCCAGCTCGCAATATGCGCGCAACTTCCAGAAGGAAGGCTCGGAAGCGAACATGACGGCAGAGGGGCTTGCGCGCCGCGTGCAGGATCCGGAGATGCGGGCGAAGTATGTCGAGGCGTTCAAGCGCTCGAGCTTCTCGGCGATGATGAACTATTACCGCGCCAACTATCCTAAAACGGCCGGTCCCGAGGCGGTGCGGCCTTTCATGCCCGACCCGGTGCCGAAGATCGGGGTTCCGCTGCTCGTGATCCACGGCATGAAGGACACGGCGCTGCTGTCGGCAGGCCATGCCGGCACCTGGGATGTCGGTTCAAAGGACTCCACGCTCGTGATGGTTCCTGACGCCGGCCACTTCGTTCAGCACGACGCTGCGCCGCTGGTGAACTCGACCATCCGCAACTGGCTCGACGCGCACCGCCCGAAGAGCTAGCCGCCTTGAGGCAAAAGAGGGGGAAGCCCATGAAGAAGATCGCTCTGGCGTTCGCTGCGCTGTCGCTTGCCACGCCGTCTCTGGGCGGTTGCGCCGTCATCAACGTAAGTGAAGAGACGGTGCGGGAAGACAGGCCCGACTGCGAGGGGCCGATGCCGATGGCCACGAACGGCCAGCTGACCGTGACGCCGGTCGCGTCTCACGCCATTGGCGACATCCCGGGCAAGACGCTGACCTCGGTGCTGCTCACCGTGCCGCCTGGATCGAAGTCCAACGCCCATCGCCATGCCGGCGTCGTCTATGGCTATGTGATCGAAGGGACAGTCTGTTCGCAGATCACCGGCGATGCAGGCCTCAAGCCCTATCATTCGGGCCAGAGCTTCTTCGAGCCGCCCGGCAGCCATCATCTGGCCTTCACAAATCCGGGCCTGGTCACGGCCAAAGTGCTGGTCACGCAGGTCGCCGATACAGGCGCCACGCTGACGATGCCATTGCAGTAGAAGTACGGGCGCGCCTTACGACAGCGCCTTGGCGACCTTCTCGAGGCTTGCGGCGAAGTGGTCGTCCGCCGCCTTGCCGACCAGCGTATCGGTGAGGATCTGCGCGGCGGCTTTCGAGGCCGTGTCGACGGCGGCGAGGCGCACGTCGCGAACGGCTTCAGCCTCGGCGCGGGAGATGCGTTCCTCGGCCAGCTTCTCGCGCAGCTTGATGCGCTCGGAGAGGGCGTTGCTTGCGTCCTTCGCCAGCTGCTCGGCTTCGCGGCGGGCGATCTCGACGATTTCCTTCGCGGAGGCTTCGGCCTCGGCCTGACGGCGCTCGGCGTCGGCCAGCTTGGCTTCGGCTTCCTTGCGGAGCGCGGCGGCGTTGTCGAGCTCCGAGCGGATCTTCGACGAGCGGTCGTCGAGCGACTTCGCGATCACCTTGTGCGGCTTCACGAGCACGAAGACCACGACAAGGAAAATGACGAGGCCGAGGGAGGTCCAGGTAACCGGATCGTTGAGCAGCGCGTCCATCTTAGCCTCTCATCGCTCCGGCGACGGCTTTCTTCACCGCATCGCCCGACGGCTTCACGCCGGCGAGCTTTTCGGCGATCGCAGCTGCGGCGTCTTCCGCCACAGTCGAGACATTGGCCATCGCCTTCTTGCGAACGTCAGCGATACGCGTCTCTGCCGCCGAGAGCCGGGTTGCGAGTTCGGCCTCGACCTTCGAGGTCTCGGCAGCGATCTTCGCATCGGCCTCGGCCTTCGCTTTCGCCGCGGTGTCGCGGGCGCGGCCCTTGGCTTCGGCGATGCGGGTCTCGAACGCCTTGACCGACGCATCGGCCTTGGCGCTGAGGGCGGCCGCATCGGCCACGTCCTTGGCGATCGCGTTCTCGCGGTCGGCGATCAGCTTGGTGGCTTTCGGGATCAGCCAGAAGGTCGCGAAGAGGTAGAGCGCGCCGAACGTGACTACCAGCCAGAAGAGCTGGCTGGCGAACGTGTCGACCTGGTCGAACGGCGGGAAGCCCGCGGAGGCGTGCTCGGCCGCCCCGTGCGCATCCGCTGCGTGTTCGGCCACCTGGCCCGGTTCTTCGTGTTCCACGGCGTCTCTCCTTGACTACCGGCTGATCCGATCGTCGCGGGAGATCAGCCCGGAGGCGCGAAGATCAGGATGAGCGCGAGGGCGAAGCCGAAGATGCCCAGCGCTTCCGTCACGGCGAAGCCGAAGATCAGGTTGCCGAATTGCTGTTGGGCGGCGGACGGGTTGCGGATCGCGGCCTGCAGGTAGTTGCCGAAGATCGTGCCGACGCCGATGCCGGCGCCCGCCATGGCCACGCAGCAGAGGCCTGCCGCGATGAGGTTCATACCATTTTCCATCATAGTCTCCTTGGAAGTCCGAAATCGTGAAGTCCGAAAGTCGGTTGGTGGTCCTAGTGGCCGCCCGGATGAAGGGCGTCGTTGAGGTAGATGCAGGTGAGGATCGCGAAGACGTAGGCTTGCAGGAACGCCACCAGCAGCTCGAGCGCTGTGACGCCGATCACAAGCGGCATGACCAGCACGGCGGCCATGCCGGCGCCGACGATGCCAAGTCCGGCCACCAGCTGCGGCACGAACCCGGCGAAGACTTTGAGGGCGACGTGGCCGCCCAGCATGTTGGCGAAGAGACGCATGCCGAGGCTGAGCGGGCGCGACAGGAAGGAGAAGATCTCGATGATGACGACGAACCAGAGGATGTACCACGGCACGCCCGACGGCACGAAGACCTTGAGGAATTTGAAGCCGTTCCGCCACACGCCGATCACGATGACCAGCAGGAACGTGAAGAGCGCCAGCGCGCCAGTGACGACGATGTGGCTCGTGGTCGTGAAGGCATGGAAGCCCGGGAAGGACAGCATGCCCAGGATGTTGGCGACGAAGATGAAGGAGAAGATCGTAAACACCAGCGGCACGAACGGCTTGCCGTCCTCGTGGTTCACGTCCTTCACGATGCCGGCGACGAAGCCATACCAGATCTCGGCGACCGACTGCTTGCGGCTCGGCACGGTCTGCGGACGCGACAGCGCCCAGGCGAAGAAGACGATGATCAGCAGAACGCCGCCCACCATGAACGCGGCGGAGTTGGTGAAGGAGATGTCGACGCCGCCAATGTTCAGCTCGAACAGGCGCGTCACCTGGAACTGGTGCATCGGATCGGTGGCTACATTCATGTCCGTCGCCGTCCTCTTGTCCCGCTAGCGTCAGGACTTCCCGTCAGGCGGCGTATTGGCCTTGTTGGCCCGTTGCGCCGTCCGCACCACGTTCCACACGCCGGTGATGAAGCCGAGCATCAGGAGTGCGATGAGGCCCCACGGAGTGGTGCCGGCGATCGCATCGATGCCCCAGCCCAGCAAGGCTCCCACAAGGATCGCAGCCACGAAGTCGGCCGCCATGCGGAAACCAAGACCCATTCCCGGCCCCGTCATGGCGTTCTTTGACGGACGCGCTTGCGCATCAAGCTCCGCCTGGGCCTTCGCGATCCGTTCGTTCAGATCGTCTTCGCCCATCGGAGGTCCGCCCACGCCGAAAGAGAGGAAACAAGCCCGGCCTGTGCGCATCCCCGAAAATCGTCCGGAAAGCCCGAAAAACCCCCGGAAATGCGAGCGCAGTCATACAAGGGTGCTGATTCCAGTCAAGCAAGGAGTAGGTAATTGGAGGCCGCTAACACCTTGAAACTAGTAGCGGAAACTGCGCGATTACGCCGCAGGTTTCGCGCTGGCGGCAATCGCTCGTTCGAGCAGCCATCGATGCAAGCGAAGCAAGAGCCTACGGACCGGGCCAGGCATACCGATGCAGACGCGATCCAACCACCCAGGGCGCGCCCTGGACGTCAAATCGCGTAGAGCTCTCAGCTAAA
>DATBNA010000118.1:0-4088 GCA_036554545.1 Hyphomonadaceae bacterium | reverse complement strand
GATTTCATGCCGGACAAGTATGTGTTTCCTGGCGGTCGCGTGGACGAGGAAGACGCGCTGGCGCCTTCCCTCACCGAACTGGCTGCGGACGAGGATGCGGTTGTTGCGAAGGGCGCACAGCGCGCGACGCGGGCGTTTCCCTTGACCGCAATTCGCGAGGTGTTCGAGGAGACCGGTCTGATCGTTGGGCGCTCGGCTTCGGGTATGTCGAGCGTGCCAGCTTCGTGGTCGGACTACTACGCGCAGGGTGTTGCGCCGTGTCTCGCCAACTTCCGCTTCCTTGGGCGAGCGATCACGCCGCCGATGCGGCACAAGCGGTTCGATGCCCGCTTCTTCATGGCCGATGCCGACGATGCGCTGATTGATGACCGGCCGCCCATCGATGGACGTGAACTCAACGACCTGCGCTGGTTCACACTGCCGGAAGTTGCAACGCTGGATCTTCCCAATGTGACCCGGTTCGTAATCTCGGAGGTGGAGGCGCGGTTGGTGCGGCAGGAGGCCATCCGGCCGTTCTATCTTTACTGGGCGCCTGCCGGACACGTCCGCGAGCGTCTTTAGGGACGCCGGATAGTCCTTTAAATACAAAGACTTGCCCCCATCCCTTGACTTCGGTCGTCCGCGACTGTCTAAGCACGCTTCCAAAATTTCCACACCGCCGGGACTGCCCACATGGCCAAGCCGACCAGCATCAAGATCCGTCTCAACTCGTCGGCTGACACCGGCTTCTTCTACGTCACCAAGAAGAACCCGCGGACGCAGACCGAGAAGCTCGTGCTGAAGAAGTACGATCCGGTCGTGCGCAAGCACGTGGAATTCAAGGAAGGCAAGATCAAGTAGGATCAGCCTCCCGATCAGTAATTCAGAAGGCCCGGAGCGATGATGCTCCGGGCCTTTTCATTTCCGCCTATTTCGGCGGCAGCTCCGCCGTCGCCGGGGCGTCCGGCAGGGCGAAGGCGATCACATAGCCGCCCTGCGGAGAGGGCGGGCCGAGTTCCGCCGGAGACGGGCGCGGATAGCGCCAGCTCGGCGTCGGCACGGTGATCAGGACGTACTGTTTGCCGTTCTTGCCGACATAGCTCATCGGCGTGGCGTGCGCGCTGCCTGGCAGGTCGTACTCCCATTTCACCTGCCCCGTGCGGATGTCGAAGGCGCGGAAGGTCGCGTCCATCGAGCCGCCGTGGAAGGCCAGGCCGCCGCGCGTCGCCATCGTTCCGCCCTGCAGCGGCGTGCCGACCATGTAGGGCAGGCCCGACGAGATGCCGAACGGTCCAGAGAGCTTCATCGACCCGATCGGCCGCTTCCACAGCAGCTTGTTGGTGTTGAGGTCGATGGCGCCGATCTGGCCGAAGGGCGGCTCGAAGCATGGCAGGTTGGTGCCCAGCAGCTGGTTGTCGGCGTCCTGCAGCCACGGCAGCGGCAGGCGCCAGTCCGACATGAAGGGCGTGGTGTCGCCGCGATAGAGCACGCGGCTCTGGTCGAAGCGCTCGGCGTGAGCAGCAGCTTCCGGGCTGCGCCCGCCGCCGCCGGGGCCGCCGCCTCCGCCAGGACCACCGGGGCCGCCGCGCGGCGCTGCAGCCGGGTCTTCGCCGCGTTTGGCGGCGGCCGCGGCGCGGCGTTCAGCGTTGCGGCGCTGGTCTTCGGCACGGTCTTCGAGGCTGCGCAGCACGATGCGGTTGCCCATCAGCATGGGCGCGCCAACGAGGATGCCGTTGTCAGCGTCGACAGCAACGGAGCCCCAGTTGAAGCCGCCGGCGTTGCCCGGATACTGGAACGTGCCGCCCCACGTATCCTCGGCCTGGCCGTATCCGCCGCCGCCGCGCATCGGCGGCGTGAAGTGGCCGTCATAGCGCATCTTCTTGAACTCGATGCGGCAGTGGATCATGTCGAGCGGCGTCAGCCCCCACATGTCCTTCTCGACGCGATCGTCGCGGAAGTGCGGCAGCGGCGAAAAGGGCTGTGTCGCGGTGACGACTTCACCCTGCTCCGGATTCTGCGGCACGGGCAGTTCCGGCGTCTCGTAGATCGGAACGCCGGTGCGGCGGTCGAGCAGGAAGATCTCGCCGCGCTTGGTGGCCTGCGCCACGGCCGGGATCAGCTCGCCTTCGCCATTCTTGCGGATGTCGACCAGCACAGGCTGGGACGGCACGTCCCAGTCCCAGATGTCGCGGTGCACCGTCTGGTAGACCCAGCGGCGCTCGCCCGTCGCAGCGTCGATGGCCACGATGGAGCTTGCATTCTCTTCGGATTCCTTCGAGCGCAGGTCGCCGTCGAAATAGTCCGGCGATGAGTTGCCTGTCGGCGCATAGACCAGGTTCAGCACCGGATCGTAGGCCGTGTTGGACCAGACGTTCGGCGTGCCGCGGGTGTATTCACCGCCTTCGTCAGGCAGACCGTGATAGCCGGGATTGCCCATGTCCCACGCCCAGGCGAACTGACCTGTCGTGGCGTCGTAGGCGCGCAGCACGCCCGAAGGGTTTCCGATCTGCTGGTTGTCCGTCACCCAGCCGCCGACGACGACCTTGTCGCCTGCGATGAGCGGCGTGGACGTGACCATGAAATTGCCCAGTGGCGAGTAGCCGAGGCCGGAGACGAGGTTCACCTCGCCGCCGAAACCGAAGGCCTCGCAGCGGCGGCCGGTGAGCGCATCTACCGCAACAAGGCGCGCGTCGGTCGTGCCGGCGATGATGCGCTTTGCGCACTCGCCCGTGAACTCGGCAGCAGCTTCGAAATAGCCGAGGCCACGGCAGGTGCGCGCGAAGGTCGAGGCGTTGTTGAGTCCGCCCGGGACGTTCGTGCGCGTGTCGTGGCGCCAGCGCTCCTCGCCGGTGTCTGAATCGACGGCGATCAGCGTGCTCCCGGCCGTGCAGATATAGATGAGGCCATTGGCCATCTGCGGCGTCTGCTTGAAGTCGTAGGGGACGCCGGTGCGGAATTCCCAGGCCTTCTCCAGCGTGCCGACGTTCTCGAGGTTGATCTGGTCGATCTGGGCGAAGCGCTGTCCGCCGGGCGTGCCGCCATAGTTGCGCCAGTCGGTGACGCCGGTCCCCGCGACCTTGTTGTCGGTGCCGGGATTGACCGAATAGCCCTGCAGCGCCGCGAGCGCCAGCAACAGAGCGCTGGCCAGCACTGCGCCGCCGACCCAACGGCCGCCGGTGTCGATTTTCACTTCTGGAGTCTTGCCCATCGCCCGGCGATGCCAGGGCGAGAGGAACCACAGGCCGACAACCGCGAACGCCGCCAGGCGCGGCAGGAGGGCGAGGAAGTCGAGGCCGGCCTCCATGATGGAGATGACGATCCAGACGGCGACGATTCCGGCGTAGATGAGCGCGCCAAGCGGCTTGCGCAGATAGAGCAGCACGGCGGAGGCGCCGAGAGCGAGGCCGGTCAGAAGATAGAAGAAGGAGCCGCCCAGCATCGCCAGCACGCCGCCGTACCAGACGAGATAGAGAGCGACGATTGCGAGGAAAGCCGCGAAGGCGACGTTGAGCGCCTGCACCAGCCCGTCAGTTCTCTTCGAGAGAATGCCCTGCACCGCGTTGAAGGTCACAGCCGCGAAGACTGCGGCGGTGAGGAAGTAGAACATGGCCGCGGTAACCATAGCGGAGTTGACCAGCGGCGGCAGCGGATTCGGATTGAACGGGCTTGCCGGCGGAGGCGGCGGGTTCAGCTGAACGATTCCGCCCCAGATCGCGATAAATGCGACAACGGCGCAAAGGGCCGCAAACGCCCAATGGGCGACACGCGTCATGCTTTCCTCCCTTGGTCGTGTGGCCCGTATCCAACCCCGACGGCCCGACCTTTACGTGAAGACTAGCCCTGCCGATTGGGGGGTGAAAAGACGTGCGACGGGCGGCGCCGGTAGCGATTTCGAGAGTGTCCCTGCGGCAAGTGCGCACTTCCGCATTCGCACGGGCGGCAAAGCCCTGCGGATCGCTGTCGTCTCCTCCCTCCGCAATGAGGGAGCGGGGCGCGTGGGTCAGCGCCGTGGGTAGTTCCTGCGCCAGCTTGCGCTGGCTGATGCGCGTGTCTCACGCGCCCCGGGAGCGGCCGTTTTTCCCGGCTCGGGTACATTGGAGTTGTTGCGA
>DATBNA010000499.1:0-1784 GCA_036554545.1 Hyphomonadaceae bacterium | reverse complement strand
CCGGCGATCGCGGGCGCGCTGCTCGACATTGGCGGGGACATCTGCTGCGCCGGAGACGCGCCGGGGGGGTTGAACTGGCTGGTCGGCCTGCCTGATCCTCTGATTCCTTGTGACAACGCTCCGCTCGTCGGCGGCGTCGCCCTTCGTGACCGCGCGATTGCAACGTCGGGCTGCGGGCCGCGCGACCGGCTCATCGGCGGCGAGCGCTACAGCGCAACGCTTGACTCCCACACCGGCTGGCCAGTCCCGCATCGCCGGTCGGCGACGGCGATCGCCGCCAGCGCTCTGGAGGCCGACGCACTTGCCACTGCGCTTCTCAGTCTGACGCCAGCTGCCGGCGCGAAGCTTGTCGAGTCACTTCCCGGTGCTTCAGCGCGGCTCACTGACCCCGACGCGTCGGAGTGGCTGTCCGGCGCCAGCCGCTCCGCCCATGCCACTCCTGAGTGGATTCCCGTGCAGGCCAGGTCCGCCGGCCCCCCGCAACCGGACGAGCCGAAATGGCATGATCGCTGGGTTGCCTTTGTCACGTTCACGGCGCCGCCGCGCCAGATGAAGCGGGATCCGGCCTTCCGCTCGCCCTATGTCGCGATCTGGATCAGCGATGCCGACAACCGGCCGGTGCGAACGCTTGTCCTGATAGGCTCGATCAAGGAGTGGCAGCAGGACAATTACATCTGGTGGGGCCAGAACCGCGCCATCGCGCAGAAGCTGGTGGACTCGCGATCGATGTCGACGCGGGGAACGGGCGAGTACAAGGTTCTTTGGGACGGAATCGACGAGAGCGGAAAATCCGTGGCGCCGGGGCGGTACATTCTGCACATCGAAACCAGCCGCGAGCGCGGCAAGCATACCCATCGCTCGCTTGAACTGGATTTCTCAAAGGCAAAGCGATTCACCGCCGAGCTGCCGAAGAACGACGAGTCCGGCGGCCTCGTCGTCTCCTTCGAAAGGTTCTGACCCCGCCGCGCCTGTTTCCGCTTCGAAACTCCGGGCCGCCGCCTTGGCGCCGGATCGCGCAAGGCGCAAAGTGGTTGAGCCGCTTCGATGGCGGACGGGGAGGAAAGCAATGTCCGGACAGGAGCCAGTTTCAGGCGACGAGGCAGAGCAGGTTGCAGGCAACGGTCTTCTCCACCGGCGGCTGTTCCTGACCCAGGGGCTCCTGCTCGCCGGCGCCGCTGGCGTTGCAGGACATGCCAGCGCCCAGGCGCCGCCGCAGCCGAAGTATCCGGAATGGATGACGCGTCATGGCGCGGCGGCAAGCGGATACGGACAGCCCTCGAAATTCGAAGATGGCGTGAAGCGGTTCACCGGGCAGGGCAATCCGCTCTTCCCGGGCGTTGGCGCATCGCGAACGCCTCTCGAGAAGCTCACTGGGATGATTACGCCCAACGGGCTGCACTTCGAACGGCACCACGCCAGCATCCCTGAAATCGATCCCGACGTTCATCGCCTGCTGATCCACGGCATGGTTCGCCAGCCGCTGGCCTGGGACATGGCCGCGCTCATGCGCTATCCGATGACGTCGGTAATGCGGTTTGTCGAATGCTCGGGCAATAGCGCCGCCATGAAGCGGGCGCTGCCCCAGACCAGTTGCGGCCAGATCCATGGTCTCGTGTCGTGCTCCGAATGGACGGGCATCAAGCTGTCCCATCTGCTGGACGAAACGGGTGTGGCGGACGGCGCCTCGTGGATCATCGCGGAGGGCGCTGAGGCAACGTCGATGGTGCGCTCCATTCCGCTGGAGAAGGCGCTCGATGACGTGATCGTAGCGCTCTATCAGAACG
>DATBNA010000484.1:0-14874 GCA_036554545.1 Hyphomonadaceae bacterium | reverse complement strand
GCCGAAGCTGCCGCTGGACGAGCACACGGCCGTCGCATGCCTCTTCCACGAACACGAATGGGAAGCGCCGCTGCTCCTCGATGCGCTGCGTAGCCCGGCATTCTACGTCGGCGCGCTCGGCTCGCGCCAGACGCACGCACGCCGCGTCGAGACGCTCCAGGCGCTCGGCGCCGGCCCGGATGACATCGCGCGGCTCAAGGGGCCGATCGGGCTCTTCGCTTCGCGCGACCCACGTTCGCTCGCAGTCTCGGCGCTCGCCGAGATCGTCGCGGTGTGGACAGGCGAGAGGGCTGCGCCGTGACCGGCGGCGTTCCGATGAACCGCACGGCGGTGATCCTGCTGGCGTCGGGCCTTTCGCGCCGCTTTGGCTGGCGCGACAAGCTGCTCGAGGATCTCGGCGGCAAGCCGCTGTTCGAGCATGCGGCCGGAGTGATTTCCGGCCTCGACGCGCTTGCGCGCATAGCCGTCTGCCCGGGCGACAAGAAGGACATCGGGGAGCGGCTGATTGATCGTTTCGTCATTGCCGTGAACAAGACCCCGAGGTCCGGGCTCGGCAACTCCATCGCTGTCGGCGTCGACGTCGCGATGAAGTTCAAACCCGACGCGGTGCTGCTGTGCATGGCCGACATGCCTTTCATCGAGCCATGGATGCTCGCGAAGGTTCTGTCCCAGCTTGGCGGCGAGGCGAACAACGAGATCGTCCACTCAGGCGATCCCGACGGCGTGCGGCCGCCGACTGCGTTTTCGTCGGCATGCTTCAAGGCGCTGCTCGTTCTCAGCGGAGACGACGGGGCAAAGCGTGTCATCGGGCAGGGTGGCTTCAACGTGGCCGGCGCTTCGATCCCGGCGCCGCTGCTGGCTGATGTCGATACGAAAGAAGAGCTTGCGCTCGCCCGCCAGCAGTTCGCGATCCGTCGGCGTCACGGGAATGAGAGCGAGCAGGCGCCAAATCGCCAGTCAGGCCGCTAGCGCTTCCGCTCAGCCGCCTTCACGTCGGTCCACAGGGCTTCCTGCTCGTCCAGCGACAGGCTCGCAAAGTCGAGCCCGCGGGAGCGTGCGAGCTCCTCCATACCCGAAAATCGTTTCACAAACTTTGCGTTCGCGGCGCGCAGCGCCTCCTCCGGGTCGACGCCGAGCTTGCGGCACAGGTTGGCGACAACGAACAGCATGTCGCCCAGTTCCTCGGCCACGTGCGCCTGGTCGCGCTGCGGCTTCGCAATCGCCTCCTTCAGTTCGCCGATCTCCTCGTGGAGCTTGTCCAGCACCGGCTCAGCCGAGGGCCAGTCGAACCCGACCCGGCCGGCCCGCTTGGTCAGCTTCTCGGCCCGCATCAGGGCCGGCAGGCCCAGCGCCACGCCGTCCAGGGCGCTGACGGGGCCGTCCTTGGCCTTCTCGGCCCGCTCGGCCGCCTTCATGACCTCCCAAGCCCCGGTCTGGGCCTCGGCGCTGTCTATGGCCGCGTTCCCGAAGACGTGGGGGTGCCGGGCGATCATCTTGTCGACCAGGCTGTGGATAACTCCGTCAATGTCGAAGGCCCCGGCTTCCTCGGCCATCCGGGCGTGGAAGACCGACTGGAACAGAAGGTCGCCAAGCTCGCCCTTGAGGTCGGCCATGTCGCGCCGCTGGATCGCGTCGGCGACCTCATAGGCTTCCTCAATCGTGTACGGCGCGATCGTCTCGAAGGTCTGCTCGACGTCCCATGGGCATCCGGTCCCGGGCGTCCGCAGCCTGGCCATTAACGCCACGAGGTCCCGGAAGGGCTCGCCGGTGCGGGGGAGGGAACGGTCGCCAGCGGCGCCGGCCGCGGGCGTCGGCGGCTTCTTTGCGGGATCAGGCATCGCTCGCGCCCCTCATGGCGTTAGTCGCATAATCAACATTATGGGCAAAAAGAACCGTATGAAGTTCAGGCATTTGGGCCAATTTCCAGTTCGAGCCCGTCATAGGCCGGCGCTACGCCCTCCGGCAGCTCCGAGCGAAGTTTCGCATAGTCCAGGTCGACATGCAGGTTCGTCAGCCAGGCCCGCCTTGGCTTGAGCCGCGCGATCCATTCCAGCGCCTGCCCGACCGTGGCGTGCGTCGGATGCGGCGTGTAGCGCAGCGCGTCGATGACCAGGACGTCCAGCCCGCCCAGCCGCTCCAGCGTCGCCTCCGGCAGCCGGACGACATCGTTGCAATAGGCAAAGTTTCCGATCCGGAATCCGGTCGACGGGATCCCGTGGTCCAGCTCCAGGGCCAGTACCTCGACCTCACCGCCTGGGCCCCCGATCCGGACCGCCTTCCCGGCCTCGAGGTCCACCCGGCTCTCCAGGATGGCCGGGTACCCGCTGGCCCCCTGGAAGCAGTAGTCGAACCGCCTCAGCACCGCCTCGGCCGTGTTCTGGCTCATGTGGACCGGCATGCGCCGCCGGTGGCGGATGACCAGCGCCCGGAGGTCGTCGATTCCGTGGCACTGATCGGCGTGCTCGTGGGTCAGCAGCACGGCGTCCAGCCGGTCGACCCGGGCCGCCAGAAGCTGGTCGCGTATGTCCGGCGAGGTATCGACCAGCACCAGCGTCGGCTCGGCCGCGCCTGGCTCCTGATGCCGGACCAGGATCGAGCATCGCGACCTGCGGTTCCGGGGCTCGCTGGGGTCGCAGGCGCCCCAGTCATTCCCGATCCGCGGCACGCCGCCGGACGAGCCGCATCCCAGGATCCGGACCTGCAGCCTGCCCCTCATGCCGGCCTCGCGAAGAGTTCGATGGCGTTGTGCGTCGTCAGGGCGGCTGCGTCCTCGAATGTCATCCCGCGATGCTCGGCGAAAGCGCGGCACACGTCCACCAGATAGGCCGGCTCGTTGCGCCGCCCGCGATGTGGCACAGGCGCAAGGTAGGGACAGTCGGTTTCAAGGATGATGCGATCGAGCGGCACCCGCGCCATCACGCTGCGCACGTCGGTGGCGCCCTTGAACGACAGGATGCCCGAAACCGAAAACCGCGCGCCGAGGTCTATGGCGCGCTGCGCCAGCCGTTCGCCGCCCGTATAGCAGTGCATCAGGATGCGGAACGGTCCGCGCCTGAACTCGCGCTCGAGGATGTCGCCGGTCAGGTCGTCGGCTTCGCGCGTGTGCACGACGAGCACGAGCCCGGTCTCGCGCGCCGCATGGATGTGTTCGATGAAGCTGCGTTCCTGCAGGACGATGTCGCTGTAGCCGTAGTGCTGGTCGAGTCCGGTCTCGCCGATGCCGACGACTTTCGGATCGCGCGCCTCCTCCACCAGCGTCTTCGCTTCAAGACTCCAGAAGTCCTTCGCATAATGCGGGTGTACGCCAACGGTGCACGTGATGTCGTCGTTCGCGTGGGCGATCGCTTTCACAGCTGGATACTTGTCCAGCCGGTCGCAGATCGTCACGAACCGCGTCACGCCGGCAGATCGCGCGCGTGCGAGAATGTCCGGCAGGTCTGCCGCGAACTGCTCGGCGTGCAGGTTCACATGCGTGTCGAACAGCATCGGCTCAGCCTGCGCCCGGTCGCGCCAGCCGCACGATACGCGACAGCGCGGCCGCGACCGCTTGCGCACGATCCTGGTTCAGCGCCTGCGCCTCGGCGTCGAGCCGCATCACATCCAGCGCCGCTGCGGCCCAGTCTCCGGCGAGCACCGGATCGGTCTCGCGCGCAGCACGTTTCTGAAGGCTCGACCGCAGCGTCTCCATTGCCGCCGCCATCGCCGCGTCGGACTTCGACGCCGCGCCGAGCGCCGCATGGAAGCTGCGCGCATCCGCGCCGCCGAGATTGCGCAACGCCACCAGCACGGCGTCGGATGCAGCCGCCGCATCCGAGCCTTCAAGCTGCAGCCCGCGCCCCGGCCGTCCCGGCGCCAACTGCGCGATCTTCTCTGCGCGCGCCGCCTCAACGCCGGCGGACAACAGCGTCTGCATCGTCTCCTGTTCAGTCAGCGCGCCACAGCGCAGCACACGGCAGCGGCTGCGGATCGTCGGCAGCACCGCCTGCTCTCCATGCGAGATCAGGAACAGCACCGCACGCGACGGCGGCTCTTCAAGTGTCTTGAGAATGGCGTTGGCGCCGAAGCGATTGAGCTCGTCGACCGAGTCGATGATCGCAATGCGATAGCCGCCCATCGCCGGACGCAGCGCGAAGAATTCCGACAGCTCCCGCACGCTATCGACCGGAATTTCCGATTTCTGTTTTCCCTTGTCGTCGACTGGCAGCCGGACGATGCGCAGGTCCGGATGGCTGCCAGCGACGATCAGCCGGCCGACATGCGAATCCGCGCCGACCGAAAGCTTGCCTGACGGATCGACGCCGAGCAGATGCGCCGCAAACTGGATCGCCAGCCGCGCCTTGCCGACGCCGCGCGGTCCACGCAGCAGCCAGCCATGATGCATGCGGCCCGACGACGCCGCAGCCAGCCATTCGCGCTTCGCCGCGTCATGGCCGATCACCGGCCCCAGCTCGTTGGCAAGCGGCTCGCTCATGCCGCGCCCAGCCTTGCGTCAATCGACTTCAATGCCGCCGTCGCCACTGCATCAGGCGCAAGCGACGCGTCGAGCACGACACAGCGCATCGGTTCCGCCTTCGCGATGGCGAGGAACGCCTGCCGCACACGCTCATGGTAGTCGTCGCCACGGGACTCAATCGCGTCCGCCTCCGTCGCCCGCGCCGTCATCCGTCCACGCGATGCGCTCAGCGGCAGATCGAGCACCAGCGTCAGGTCGGGCCCATGCGCGCCCACGCACAGCCGCTCGAGCGTCTCGACCTCTTCGCGTGACAACCCGCCGCCTGCCGCCTGGTAGGCGCGCGTGGAATCCGAAAAGCGATCGCAGATCACCCACGCGCCAGACTCCACCGCGGGCCTGATCAGCTTGTCGAGATGATCGCGCCGCGCCGCGTAGAACATCAGCGCTTCTGTCAGCGCGCCCCACGATCCAACGGCAGGCGGCGGCGTCAGTATCAGGCTGCGCAGCGCCTCAGCGCCCGGCGTCCCGCCGGGCTCGCGCGTCAGCACCACCTTCAGGCCACGCGCTTCCAGCGCCGCCTTCAATGCGCGCGCCAGCGTCGATTTCCCGACGCCCTCGCCTCCCTCCAGCGTGATGAAGCGACCTCTTGCGGCCAAAACCCTATTCGCCTCTCAGACCCACCATGGCGCGGCCGAACAGGCCGAGCTTCTGCACCGATGCTCCGGCGGCGACGGGGATCTTGATGTCCTTCGAGCCCGGCACCGTGATCACCAGATCACCCACGATATCGCCTTCCTTGACCGGCGCCAGCAGCGGGCCCTTGTAGACAACCTCGGCCTTGATGCCTTTGAGCGCATTCATATGGACGCCCACCATGGCTTCCTGCGTGGCGACCAGCGGAACCTTCTCTTTCGCGCCGAGCCAGACATCCGCCTCGGCGACCTGCGCGCCCTTGTCGACCAGCTTGGACGTCGTGAAGTCGACGAACGCCGCACGCATGATGCGCGGCGCTTCCGTCTTGCGCTCTGTCTCGCTCTTGAGTCCGTTGAGCACGATGATACGCCGCTTGCCATCGCGCACCGCCGAGCCGACGAGCCCGAAACCCGACACGGCAAGGTGTCCGGTCTTCACGCCGTCTGCGCCCTGAAGTTCTCGCAGCAGCGGGTTGCGGTTGTACTGACGTGTGCGGTTGAAGGTGAACTCCGGCTCCGAGAACATCGGGTAGTATTGCGGAAAGTCCTTGATGAGGCGGTACGAGATCAGCGCGATGTCATGTGCGGTCATGCGCTGGTTCGGATCGTCGAGTCCGGTTGCATTCACAAAGGTCGAGCCCGTCATGCCGAGCTCCTTCGCACGCGCCGTCGCCTCGCGCGCATAGGCTTCCTCGCTTCCGGCGATGCCTTCAGCCAGTACGATGCAAGCGTCATTGCCCGACACGATAACGGCGCCCTTGAGCAGGTCCTGCACGGTCACCTTGGAATGGATCGGCAGAAACATGGTTGAGCCATCCGTCCCGGCGCCGCCGGTGCGCCAGGCGTGTTCGCTCACCGTCAGTTCTTCATCCAGCTTGAGGCGTCCGTCGCGAATGCGCTCGAATACAAGATAGTAGAGCATCAGCTTTGACATCGAGGCCGGCACCATCGGCTCGTCGCCGCGCTTGGAATAGAGCGGCAGGCCGGTGTCGCCATCCATGATGTAGGCGAACGGCGCGTTGGTGTTCAGTGGATCGGCGGCGAGTTGCGCTGCCGCATCGGGCGCTTGGGGGGCAGGCGCCGGAGCTGGTTGCTGGGCCAGCGCGGACGAGGCTGCCAGCGCGGCGGCGAGTAGTGTCGTGACGATGATGCGCATGGAGGCAGACTCCCCGAAGAATCTGCCCACAAAAAGGCGGTTCGGCCCGCGCCGTCAACGCTGGAGCGCCCTAAAACTGAGGGGAAATTGCCGCGCCGGAGGGCGTTCCGGCTCGTCTGGTTCTCACTCGCCGAGTTTGGCGACCACGAAGGAGCGTGTGCCCGCTTCGACAAGGCGATCCTGCGCCTGCTCGGCCTGGCCACGCGTCGTCCACGGACCCACCATAACCCGATAGTAGGTCGTACCTTTGACGTCCGCTTCCACGACCGAAACCGGACCGGCGAACTTCACCGCCGCCAGCGCGGCGTGGGCGTTGCCGAGGTCGGCGAACGAACCGGCCTGAACAAAGAAGCCGTACTGTCTGGCTGCGTGCGGCGGCGGGACGACAGCGACCGGACCATGCGCTGGCACGAGGTCCGGCAGCGGCTGGGAGGCGATTTCCATCACCGGCATCGAGAATTTGACAGGCGTTGGAACAACCTGGCGGACTTCGACCTGCTGCAGAGGCGCGGGATTGCGCTCCGCCGGGGCGGGTCCGACATACTGTACGCGTACACGGGCCGTGCCGGCGCCATGCATATCGAGCGCTTTGCCGGCGGCGCGCGAGAGGTCGATGATGCGGTCATCGACAAACGGGCCGCGATCGTTGAGGCGAACGACAACCGAACGGCCGTTCTCAAGATTGGTCACGCGCACCAGCGACGGGATAGGCAGCGTCGGATGCGCCCCCGTCATGGCGTTCTCGTCGAACACTTCGCCGGAAGCCGAAGCCTTGCCGTGGAAGGTCGGACCATACCATGACGCGATGCCGATCTCGTCATAGTTCGGCTCGTAGGTTGGAACATACCATTTGCCTTCGACCTGGTAGGGCGGGCCGGCGTAAGGCTGGGCATAGGCTACGGGCTCCGAAGCAGCAACAGACGCCAGACCATTCGACGGCTCGATGCGAGCGGTCGGAACGGATGGGCCGAAACTGGTTCTCGTTGCGGCGGGACGCAGGTCGATAGTGTCGGCCGTCGCGAATTCGACGCGGCGGGTCGGGGCCGAAACACTGCCGGCCTTGGCAAAGACGATCGGGGCGGCGGTCTGCGCATGCGAAGGGTGCGCGCCGCCGGCGACGAAGACCGCGGCGACGAGCGCCGAGATCATCAGTGTCCGGAAACCTACATCCCGCGTATCGCTCGCGCCCGCCATCTTCGCACCCGTTCAGGATTTCGGACGGGCTGGTTCCCAAGGGAACGCCCACGTCCGGCCGCTCTTTCTGGCGGCGAGGCGAACCATACGCGGGCGTGGTCTGCGTACGGTAAAATCGGTTGTGTCGATTTTCATCAATCTGACGGCAGCGGAGGGTTTGGTTACCGGCATCGGCGCAATTTCACTTCCTGAACCGCTCAAACCCCAACATTTCCGATGTGACGGCGCCCCGCCCTGCCCCTTTCCGCATAAACCATTTTCTTTGACGGCAACTGCGAATACACAGCCGGGCTCAGAGGAAAGGTGGCCGAGCGGTTTAAGGCACCGGTCTTGAAAACCGGCGTGGGGGCAACTCCACCGTGGGTTCGAATCCCACCCTTTCCGCCAGCATCAGGGCAGGCCGCGCCGATGGTGCGCGGGCGACTGTGCCTTGTCCCGGGGCCGTGTCGGGCTCTTCTGCACTCAGCCAACCTCACCGCCGCAGGCATTCCGGGCCCTCGCCCTGATCAGGATCAAGGCCCGCCCCACAGCAGATGAGAATATTGCTGTGGGAGCATGGAGAGGACCGTGAGCAAAAAAGCCGTATCGCGCCCACGATCGATGATGTCCTGCGGAGCAGCGTCGGCCTCCAGGCAGGCCAGCGTTTCTGCATGCAGATTCTGGCGAGGGCGAGTTACATGAGGATCCCGTCGGCGCGCTGGTTGGGGCTGGTCACGGCTTTCGTGCTGGCCGTCGGTTTGACCGCCCACGCACAGCCCACATTCCCTGTCCTGACCGGACGCGTGACAGATCAGGCGGATATTCTGCCCGCCCCGGTCGAGACCCAGCTGTCCGCAAAGCTGGAAGGTCTGGAGCAGGCCACATCCAGGCAATTGGCCGTTGTCACCATCTCCTCGCTTCAGGGCTACCAGATGCAGGACTATGCCTATCACCTGGGAAGAAGCTGGGGTCTCGGAGAGGCGCGCAAGGACACCGGCATCCTCCTGGTCGTTGCCCCGAACGAACAGCGCGTCGGAATCGAAGCCGGCTATGGCCTCAAGGGAATTGTCACGGAGGCCTACTCCAACCAGATCCTGAACGGCGTCGTCCTTCCGCTGTTCCGGGAAGGAAAGATTCCCGATGGTGTCGTTGCCGGCGCCGATGCGCTCCTGGAGCAGTTATCGCTGCCGGATGATCAGGCCCGCGCACGGGCCGCCAACGTAGCCTCCGGTGAAGCCAGGGCAGATCCACTCTCCTTGCTCGTCATTGGCGTCGTTGCGGTGTGGATCGCGTTTGGATTGATCCGGGCCTTCACCGGCCGAAAGACAGACGTGCTGTTCTGGCCGCTGGCCTTCATGGCAGGCGGGCGCCGGCGCGAGACAAAGGACAAGCGCGGCGGACATGGCGGCTCGCTCGAGCCCGGCGGCGCTTCGGGGAGATGGTGAGATGCTGCTTTCGCCCAATGACCATGAACGCATTCAGCAGGCAGTGCGCGAAGCCGAGGCCCGGACGCGCGGCGAAATCGTCTGTGTCGTTGCCGAAGAGGCGTCCGACTACAGCGAGGTGCCATTGATATGGGCCGCCGCCATCGCGCTGGCGGCGCCTTCAATCCCACTGACGTTTGCGGCCGTGGTCATATCCGTGCGGCAGGTGTTTCAGGGGTGGGAGACCACGCCTTCGCTCGGCGCGGATTCGTTCGTCATCGGGCTGGCGATGCTGGCGTCGATGCAGTTCATTCTGTTTGTGCTCGTGGCGGCGCTGGCCTTCATACCGGGCGTTCGCCGCTTCCTGACCCCGCAGGCGTTCAAGCAGAGATTCGTCAGGCAACGCGCCTTCGAACAGTTCATTTCAAAGGGTCTCGCGGGTACGCGCGAACGCGCCGGCGTTCTTCTTTATGCTTCTCTGCAGGACAGATGTGCAGAACTCATCGCCGACAAGGGGATCGACGACAAGGTCGAACCGGGCGCGTGGAACAAGGCGATCTCGCTGCTGGTGGACAGGATCAGGGCCGGACGCCCGGTAGACGGATTTGTTGCAGCGATCCAGGATTGCGGCGAGCATCTGGCGAAGCATTTCCCGGCGCACCCGGTAAACCCCAACGAGCTGCCCGACAGCGTAACAGAGTTGCCTACCCGCGGCCGCCGGCCCCATTAAAGGCTGCTTGTCTGCCGCGCCGCGAGGCGGCCAAAGGAAAAGCACGATGGGGTACATCGAACGCACGCTCGCGCCGGGAGAAACGGTCCGGTTCAGGGCCAGGCTTCACTGGATCCTGTGGCTGCGCGCTTGGGCGGCGCTGATCGTTCTGGGCGTCTTGATCGTCGGGATTGTGATCTTCGTCAGGGACCTGATCTTCATGACCACAACCGAGGTTGCCATCACGAACCGCAGACTGATCAAGAAGACCGGCTGGATCAGCCGGCAGGCGTCAGAACTTGAACTCTCCAGCGTCGAAGCGGTCAATCTTGACCAGAGCGTCGTGGGTCGCCTGCTGGACTATGGCAGGGTTCAGATCCACGGGACCGGAGACGATGTCTGGGCCAGCCCGTTGATTGCGACGCCGCTGCGTTTTCGCCGCGAGCTTGAGGGCGCGCTTTCGACACTGCAACCGGCGCCAACGCCAGCTTCGCAGGCTGACGCTGCGACCCCGCCATCCAGGGCGGGCTGAGTGAAGTCACAGCACTCCGATGTACGTCTGATGGCGCGATCTTTTTTCAAAAAGCCGCTCGAGACCAGCCGAATTCGAAGCCTGCTTTGACGCTTGCGCCGGGAAACCCGCCCTAGCAAGACAGTTTCTTCTTCACCTGCGCACGAAAGCCGTGAAGCAGCGGCTCGGTGTAGCCGTTGGGCTGGGACCTGCCTTCGAAGATCAGCGCGCGCGCGGCGGTGTAAGCGAGGCTCTCGCCGGGGTTCGGCGCCATCGGCCGGTAAGCCGGATCGCCTGCGTTCTGCGCATCGACCTTCGCCGCCATCCTAAGCAGCGCCGCATCGACCTCCGCCTCGGTGCAAACGCCGTGATGCAGCCAGTTGGCGATGTGCTGCGAGGAAATCCGCAACGTGGCGCGATCCTCCATCAGGCCGACATCGTGGATGTCCGGCACTTTCGAACAGCCTATGCCCTGGTCCACCCAGCGGACGACATAGCCGAGGATGCCCTGGGCGTTGTTGTCGACCTCCTCGCGGATGTCCTGGCTCGACCAGTTGGCCCCGTGATGCAGGGGAATGGCGAGGAGCTGATCGAGCGGCGGAGGAGCTTCTCCGGCAATCGCCCTTTGCCGCTCGAACACATCCACCGCGTGATAGTGCATGGCGTGCAGCGTCGCCGCCGTTGGACTTGGCACCCAGGCGGTCGATGCCCCTGCCCGGGGGTGACCGATCTTCTGCTCCATCATGTCGGCCATGCGATCCGGCGCCGCCCACATGCCTTTGCCGATCTGGCCCTTTCCGGAAAGTCCGCAGGCAAGGCCGATACGAACGTTGCGGTCCTCGTACGCCTTGATCCACTGCGAGGTGCGCATCTGCGCCTTGCGCACCATGGCCCCGGCTTCCATCGAGGTGTGGATCTCGTCCCCGGTGCGGTCGAGAAAGCCGGTGTTGATGAACACGATGCGGTCGCGCACTTCATTGATGCAGGCGGCGAGATTGGCCGAGGTGCGGCGCTCTTCATCCATGAGGCCGAGCTTCAGCGTGTGGCGGTTCAGGCCAAGCATGTCCTCGACGGCGCCGAAGAGACGATCGGCGAAGCTCGCTTCCTTCGGTCCGTGCATCTTGGGCTTCACAATGTAGATCGATCCGGCGCGGCTGTTGCGGAAGCGCCCAAGGCCCTTGAGATCGTAGAGTCCAATCAGGCTGGTGATGATCGCATCGAGAATTCCCTCGAAGGCTTCCGAACCATCCGGCAGCCGCACGGCAGGCGTCGTCATGAGATGTCCGACATTGCGCACGAACAGCAGCGCCCGGCCGCTGACTTCGAACGGTTTGCCCTGCGGCGTCAGCCATACGCGGTCCTTTTCCAGCGAGCGTGTCATCGGGCGGCCGCCCTTGTCGAACGTCGCCGTGAGGTCGCCCCGCATCACGCCCAGCCAGTTGGCGTAGGCCGCGGTCTTGTCTGCGCCATCGACCGCGGCGATCGAGTCCTCGAGGTCCACGATGGTTGTCAACGCGGATTCCAGGATGATGTCGGCTACACCCGCTGGATCTGCTGATCCGACCGGATGACCGCGATCGATCGCCAGCTCGACGCCAAGGCCGTTATGTCGAAACAGCAGGGCGCTCGGCGCCGCGGGATCGCCGCGATAGCCGGCGAAGGAGGACGGCGTCTTCAACGCAGGCTCGATTGCACCGTTGACGACGCGCCAACCCGTTACATCCACGTGCTTTCCGGCTGCGATTGGAATCGCTTCATCGAGAAATGCCTTGGCGCGCGCAATCACCTGAGCGCCACGCTGCACATCATACTCGCCTGGCTTCGCCTTCCCCGGCAAAACGTCCGTTCCGTAGAGCGCATCGTAGAGACTGCCCCACCGTGCATTCACCGCATTTAGCAGGAAGCGGGCATTGAGGACTGGCACCACCAGCTGCGGCCCGGCCAGCGTCGCGACTTCCTCGTCCACATTCGCGCTGCCGACGCGCACGCCTGACGGCTCGGGAACCAGATAACCGATCCGCTCCAGCAGCGCACGATAGTCGGGCCATTCGATCTTCTGCCCGCGCCTCTGCTTGTGCCAGGCGTCGATCTCCGCCTCCATACGGTCGCGCTCCGCCAGCAGGGCGCGGTTTTCCGGCGTGAAGCGGGCAAAAACGTCAGCAAGACCCGCCCAGAATGGCGCCGCGCTGATGCCGAGACCCGGCAGGACATCACGCTCAATGAAGCGAACAAGTTCGGCGTCGACCTGAAGGCCTGCGCGTTCGTGCATCTCATTCATGCTCTGCCTCAAGCGCCCTGGGCTTCGGCCCGCCGGCCGCCCAGTCCAGCAGCTCCGACACGTGCACGACCGGAAGCCCTGTACGCATGCCGATATGCTGCGCGCAACCGATATTGCCGACGGCGATAGCATCCGGTTTCAGCGCCTCCAGGCTCGCCGCCTTGCGGTCGCCAAGCCGGCCGGCGATTTCCGGCTGCAGGATGCTGTAGGTTCCTGCCGATCCGCAGCAAAGATGCGCATCCGTCGGCGTCACCACCTCGAACCCAGCGCGCTCGAGCAGGCGTTTCGGCTGGCTGACGATCTTCTGTGCGTGCTGCAGCGAGCAAGCGGCGTGATAGGCCACACGGAGTCTTGGCGCGGAGGCGGCCACCGTATCCGGTGGAACAAATTCCGAAATATCTCTGGCCAGCGCCGAGATTCTCGCCGCCCTTTCTGCATAGGCGGGATCATTGCGCAGGAGGAAGCCATAATCCTTGACCATCGACCCGCAGCCAGAGGCGGAGACAATGATAGCCTCGACTACGTCCAGCGAAGCCGTCCACGCATCAACATTGCGGCGGACCATGGCCAGCGCCTCTTCGTCCTGACCGAGATGATGCGCCAGCGCCCCGCAGCAGGTTTCTCCGGAGACGCGCATTGTGTCATAGCCCAAGCGGCTCAGCACCCGCGCCGTTGCAGCCTGGAATTCCGGGCGCAGCACCGGCTCGATGCAGCCTTGCTGCAAAAGAGCGGCGCCCTTGCGCGAACCTGCCGCTTTCGTGGCGGTGGGATCAGGTCCCGACACACGGCTTGCCATGGCCATATACAACAATGCGCCGATGCGTTTTGCGCCAAGACGCTCGAACACGCCCCGCAATGGAGAAGCCAGGCGTCCGAGCGCAACCGCTGCCGAAAAACGCCTGCGATGAGGCAGGATCTTCACAAGAGCCCAGCGCAACAGGCGATCCACGACCGGCCGGCGATAGGTCTTCTCGACATGAACACGCGCGTGATCGATCAGGTGTGCGTAGTCGACACCCGATGGACAGGTCGTGGTGCAGGCCAGGCAAGAGAGACAGCGGTCGATGTGCGTCACCACCTCGGCGGTCGGCGCCGTGTTCTTCTCCAGCATCTCCTTGATCAACCAGATGCGCCCGCGCGGGCTGTCACGCTCGTCGCCCAGGAGCACGTAGGTCGGGCATGTCGCCGTGCAGAAGCCGCAATGCACGCAGGTTCGGATCGCCTTTTCTGACGTCGCTGTCGCAGGATCGGCAAGCTGTTCTGGCGTGAACTCTGTTCTCATGACGCCGCAAACCGTCCCGTATCGAACACGCCAGCCGGATCGAACGCGGCTCGCACGCGCTTCGACAGCGCCGCCAGCGGCGCCGGTTCAGGATGCAGCGCCGGTGTTGTTGCGCGCATGTCGTCCGGCGCATCGACCAGCGTCGCATGGCCCGCCGCACCCTCCGCAAGGCGACGAACAGCTTCGGCGGAAGTCTCCAACGGCGTGCGCGCCCAGCACAGTCCGCCTGCCCAGTCGAGGAGCGCCGCGCCGTTCAGCGCGTGAATGCCGGAAACAAGCCTGGCGCCGTGCGATGGCGGCGCAACGATACGCCACAGCACCGGTCCGTTGTTGACCTGGAGCGCCGCCCCGCTGCGAATTGCCGCCCAATGCGATGAGGCCTCCTCGATATCCAGCACGTCGATACGCCCGGCATCTCCAAGCACGCGCCTCAGCATTTTCTCTCGCGCTTCCACCGAAGGGCCGAACCCTTCGATCCGGATCGCGGTCAGGGCGCTGGCCGGGAGGTAGGAGGCGGCGGCGACTTCCGCCTGCGACCCCATCGCCCGCGTCATTGCATCAACCGCCGCTTCGCTCGACAGGCCGCGCAGGACCAGCGTGCGTGCGACCGGCGGCCTCGGCAGAACCTTGAGCGTGAGTTCGACCAGCACGGCGAGCGTTCCCCACGATCCCGCCATCAGCTTGGGAAGGTCGTAGCCTGTGACGTTCTTCACGACCTTCCCGCCGGCCTTGAACGCTTCCCCTCGCCCGTTGATCGCCGAAAAGCCGAGCAGATGATCGCGTACGCCGCCGGCCGAGACGCGCCGTGAGCCTGCAAGGCCCGCAGCGACCACGCCGCCGATCGTGGAGCGCCCGGCCTCCCCGCTCAGCGGGGGAAAGTCGTATGGCTCGAACGCGAGCATCTGGTTGTGGCGACCAAGCAGCGTTTCGAGATCAACCAGACGAGCGCCTGGTTCGACCGTCAGCACGAGTTCGGCGGGATCGTAGTCGATTGTCCTGGCGAAGCCAGCCATCGGAAGCGTTTCCGCTTGCCGGTTCGGGTTGCCGAAACGCCGCTTCCCGCCGCTTCCGGCGATCTCGAGCTTGCGGCCGGATGCGGCGGCGCTCGCGACAGCGTCGCGAATGTCGGCAACATCCCGGGGAAATGCAGCGGCCATCAGAAGCGCGGCAGGTCCGGGCGAGCGACCTGCCCGTGA
>DATBNA010000412.1:0-9213 GCA_036554545.1 Hyphomonadaceae bacterium | reverse complement strand
GTCTCTATGGCGGGGCATGGACATCGATCTCGCTCATTCGCCGCCGCTACTGGGGCCTGGCGGTCGCCGCGGGCTGCTTTGCCACCGCCATCGCCTGCGCCGCCCTGATCAACACTCCGGAACACTGGCTTGCCATGGGATCGGGTCTTCTGCTCTTTCTTGCAGCCCCCGGCGCCGTGATCATGAGGAAGAGCAAGACCGCTTGAGAAAGCTCCCGCCCGTGGATGGTTTTGACATCGAGCAGATCGACGACCTGATCCACGGGCGCGTACGTCTCGGCGTGATGGCCTATCTCGCCGCTTCCGACATGGCGGAGTTCAACCAGCTGAAGGCGAAACTGGGCGCAACCGACGGCACGCTTTCGGTGCATCTGCGCAAGCTCGAAGAGGCTGGCTATATCGCCATTGAGAAAACTTTCAGGGACCGCCGACCGCTGACGCGCGCCAGGCTCACACCGGAAGGCCGAAAGGCGTTCAGGCGCTATCTCGACGCCCTCGGGAAACTGACCGGGCTTTCTGACTAGCAGCGGATGGCCGACTGACAGCAGGCTGGCCAGATGACCTTGCGCCAAACTGTGGTAGTCATCCGCCGCCATGGTGAAGCCGCTCCCCCCGCTGAACGCCATCCGCGCCTTCGAGGCCGCCTCGCGGCACCTCAATCTCTCGCGCGCGGCCGAAGAACTTGGCGTCACGCAAGGCGCCATTTCCAAGCAGGTCATCGCGCTGGAAGACTTCATCGGCGTCCAGCTTTTCGTGCGCGAACCCGGCGGCCTGCGCCTCACCAATGAAGGCGGCTCGCTGAAGGAAGCCATCGCGCCGGCCTTCACCACGCTGTCCGAAGCCTTCTCCCGATATTCCCGCCGTTCGCCGCGATCGAACGTTGTGCGCATTTCCACCACCGCCTCGTTCGCCTCGCAGTTCATTGTTCCGCGCCTGCAGGTCTTCCGCGACACTTTCCCCGACATCGACCTCGAATTCATCACCACCATCCGTCTTGTCGATCTTGCGCGCGAAGAATTCGACATCGCCGTGCGGTATGGACCCGGCCAGTGGGAAGGCGTGATCTCGACGCCTGTCTCCGAAGCCGTTCTGCTGCCGGTCTGCACGCCGCAGGTGCTCGAACGTGGCGGCGGCACGCTGCTCGGCCTGCTCGCCAATGCGCGTCGCATCCAGTGCTCTGCATATAATGAGTGGCGCGACTGGGCGGAGATCGAGAAGTTGGACCTCGCCAAAGTGCCGCCCACCATGGTGATCGAGGAATTCCAGGTCGCGCTGACGGCGGCGCTCGCCAACCAGGGTCTCGCCCTGCTTCCGGAAGTGCTGGTGCGCGATCGCATCAAGCGCGGAGAACTGGTGACCTTCTCGCCGGCGCGTGTGAAGACCGAGTACAACTTCTTCATCGTGCACACGCCGAACGCGCCGCGCCGCCCCGTCGTCCCGCGCGTCATCGAGTGGATAAAGGCTGAGGCTGCAGCCGTCGCGTAAGCAAGATTACGCACCGATCCGTCAAAAGATTTCGACCCGCCGCGCCCATGAAAATTCCTCATGGTTGCCCCGCGCCGTTCTCGATTTCGCCACGAGTCGGAATGCTCCATATGTCCGAGCAGCCCGCTCACAGAATCAACAAGGGCTGCCTGCACAGAGAAAGAAACCTCCCCATGAAAACGACCAAAGGACTTGCCGCCGCTTTTATCTTCGCGTCCGCGGTTATCGCCGCCCCCGCCGCCTTCGCTGACTCCCAGAAAGAGTCCATCAACGCCCGCTTCGCCTTCAATCCGGGCGAACCCGCCGCCGAGATCTATTCCGACCTCGTCCGCACTGCGCGCCGGGCCTGTGAAGTCCACGGCACACGCTCGCTCAACATGGTGAAGCACGAGCAGGCCTGCACGAAGGAAATGGTGCAGGATGGCGTTTCCAAGCTCGGCCGGGCCGACGTTGCGGCCGTGCACAACGACTATTTCGCCACGGCCAACGCCGGCACGCGCGGCTAAGGCCTTCCGCAAGGACAGAATTCCCGGCGCCTGTGCCGACGGGCGCCGTGAATGACTGGGCCGGGAGCGCCTCCGACCCCTCGGGCGCGTTTCCGGCCAATGTCCTTGCCGATCATGGGTGTACCGGTCATAAGCCGTGCCGACATGGCAAGGCCTCTTCCCCCGCTGAATTCCGTGCGCGCCTTCGAGGTAGCGTCCCGGCATCTCAGCTTTTCGCGAGCGGCCGAAGAGCTCGGCGTCACGCAGGGGGCGATCTCCAAGCATGTGATCGCGCTGGAAGATTTCATCGGCGCGCAGGTCTTTGTGCGCTCGCCGACTGGACTGTCGCTGACGCAGGAGGGCTACACCCTCATGGAGGCGCTGCGGCCGGCGTTTGCGATGATGACTGACGCGTTCGCCCACTATCACCGGCGGTCGCCGCGATCGAACACCTGCCGTGTTGCGACACTGGCCTCGTTCGCCTCGCAATTCCTCGTGCCGCGGCTGCCGGAATTCCGTGCGAAGCATCCCGACATCGAGATCGAGTTCATCACCTCGATTCGCCTGGTCGATCTCGAGCGCGAAGAAGCCGATGTCGCCGTCCGGTATGGCCTCGGCCAGTACAAGGGACTTGTTTCGACGCGCCTTGTGAAAGGCCTCCTCACGCCTGTCTGCTCGCCCGACCTGCTGCGGCAGTACGGGACTGACCTGGAGGCGCTGGTCTGCAATACCCGGCGCATCCAGACCGCCGGATATAATGAGTGGCGAGACTGGTCGAAGGAGGCCGGCCTCGATATCGAAAAGACACAGCCTGCCTATGTAATTGAGGACTTCCTCGTCGCCATAAAGGCGCTGGTGATGGGACAGGGCCTGGGCCTGCTGCCGCAGATCCTCGTGCGCGACCAGATCGACAGCGGGGAGCTGGTGGAGTTCTCCAGGATCCGGTTGCAGGTCGAGCACACTTACCACATCGCCCACACTGCAGCCTCGGCGCGGCGGCCCTTTGTGCAGGCGGTCGTGAGCTGGCTGCAGGAATCCGCTGCGCACCTGAACTGATCTTAACAAATCCGGCTGCGAAGCAACGCGCTGCTGACAGCGTGATGGCCGTCGTGATTTCAAGCAGCCGCAGCTCATGACTTTTCGTCATGACCTCTTCGAGCCCTTGTCGATTTCCTTCCCGGGCCGCTTCCGGCATGGAGGATCGAGCCTGCAACAGACGGGCTTATCGAAAACCAGCCCCGCACTAGACGGGCGTACAAGAAGAAGGACCCTCCCCATGAAAACGCTGAAAACCCTGACGCCGTATGCAATCCCCGTCGCCCTGCTGATGATGTCGGTCGCCTTCGCGGCGCCGGCCGCGAATGCAGAGCAGCCCGGATACAAGAGCTTCCAGGTGAAGTTCGCCTACGACCCGACCGACAGCGCTCCAACAATCTACAAGGCGCTGAACCGCACGGCTCACCGGGCCTGCCACAACCCTGGCGGCACCAACTCCATCCGCTTCAACCTCCAGGCCAAGGAATGCAAGGCCGATGTGGTGGAAAAAGTGGTTACGGCGATCGACCGGGCCGACATCTCCGCGCTTCACTACGGTCAACCGCGGGTGATCGTCGCCTCCAGGTAACCTGCAGATAACCCGGCCGCCGACGACACGGCCGGGTTGAGCGGGCCGGGAGCGAGCAGCTGATGGCTCACTGCTTCCGGCCCAATCCGCCTGACGGCAGGCGGCGCCGGCCACAAACGCCCGCGGCCGGCGCCGCTCCGTCTTTTCCGTGCTTGCGCGCAGGCCCTGCCCGCGCCATGTCGAGGACATGAGCGTTCCGCAACAGGCCCAGAAACTGCGCGAGGACTTCGCCTTCCTCGACGACTGGGAAGCGCGCTTCGCCCACCTGATCGACCTCGGCAAGGCGCTGCCGCAACTGGCCCCGCACGAGTACGACGAGGTCAACAAGGTGCGCGGCTGCTCCAGCCAGGTGTGGCTGGTGGCGGAACCCTCGCCCGTACAGCCCGGCGCAATTCGTTTTCGCGGCGCCTCAGACGCCATGATCGTCTCCGGCCTCGTGGCGATGCTGCTCCAGCTTTTCTCCGACCAGAAGCCGGCGGACATTCTCGCCTTCGACGCCGAGGGCTTCTTCCGCGACATCGGCGTCGCCGATGCGCTGACGCCGCAGCGCTCCAACGGCCTCAAGTCGATGCTCGCCCGCATCCGCGCCATCGCCGAGGCCGCGCGCTAAGAGGCGTCCGTGAACTTCGCCGGACCCGGCCAAAGAAATAAAAACGGCGAGACGGCGGGGCGGCGGAGCGACGGGCTGCCCTACCCGTCATAGACTTCCGCCACTTTCTCCAGCGCTTCGGACAGCGCCATTCGCGCTCCCAGCCGCTTCAGGGCAAAGCGCTGCTCCAGTGTCTTGAGAGACATGCGCTCGACACAGGCGGCGTAGACGATCGTGAAATCCTGCTTTCCCAGAGCGGCGCGGATTCGCCCGATGCGTTGGGCAGCGCGCCGGGCATGCGACTGCAGCCCGCCATTCGTTCCGCCGCGTGTACTCCGGTCGGCCGGCACGGCGTCCCAGTTCATGGTGAGCATGGGATCGCGCGCCGCGGTTTCCGCGTCCTCGATCAGGCGCAGGCCGGCGAGCGCCTGGCGCAGTGATAGCGGTCCCCTGCCATGGCGGGCGAGCTCAGCAAGGCGGGCAAAGCCGCGCCAGCGGCCCTTCCCGCCCGGAACGCACGCCCCCTTGAACACCCAGGGACCGGCTGCCAGCGCCTCGTCCGGCGGCGGATTGCCGTCGACCGCAAGGACATAGCCATTGGCCGATGGGACGATCAGCTTCTCCGACCGCAGATACGCGACATGATCCGCGTCCAGCACCATCAGCGCCCGGCTTCGCCTGTCGCCGCGCGACAGGATGCGCCATTCGCCGCCGCAGTCGACAAGTCGCCTGCCGCTGACGCGGAGCAGGCGAATGACAATCTCGAGGTCCGGTGGGCGCGCCGTCCCCGGCGGGGCGGGGTCACCGGTGTAATTTCCAGGTGCGCTCGCGCGATTACAATTACAATTACAATTACAACCACACCTGTCTCCTGATCGCACGCCGGCGGCGGCTGTCCCCCCAGATCCTGTGACGCCGCTCATGCCGCGTCTCCCCGATAGGGCGCAGGCGCCGCCGCAATCGTCCGTTCGAGCGCCTCCAGCCAACGGTCGAAGCGCGGATCGTCCCGCCTGTCCTCAATCACCTTGCAGGCATATGAAACCGTCGTGCGGTCGCGCGCGAACGCCGAGCCAACGCGCGCGAGGCTCATGCCGAATGCGACATGCGCCAGATACATCGCCAGGTTTCGCGCCAGCGCCGCGGCAGTCGAGCGATCCGCGTCGGCGATCGCCGCCAACGGCACATCGAGCGCATAGCCAGCCAGCGCCATGGCCAGCACGCCACGCGCCCTGTCCTCCAGGATCCTTCGAGCCACACCCAATCCAACCTCCCTGGTCTCGATCGCGAGCAGTATCGAGCCGTTTTCAGGGTGTAGGATAACTTTCCTATCTCTAGGATTCAATTCCTATCTAGGTTTTTGATTTGTCTGGAGTCTCTCGCGCCGAGGGCGCGGAGGAATCGGGGGAGAGCGGAGCGGTTTTGGAGTTCGCGATGTCAAACTGATCGCTCTCCAACCGCTCATCCCGGCTTTCGCCGGGATGAGCGGAGGTGGTGAGAATCCCCCGCCACAAATCAGCCATCGGACCGGACGAGCCTCGCGTACTCGGGTCAGGGGTCACCATGAAAATCAGGATGCTTGTTTCCGCGCTTGCCGTTGCTGCGCTCGGCGGCTGTGCGTTTCCCATTGACGAAGGATACTTCTTCGCGCCGCGGCCCATCGCGCGACAAGCGACCGACCCCGCAGAGATGCGGCTGGCCGGACAGGAAAAGATCACCAATCCCGCACAGCTCGATCCGCAGCTGGCTCGTATCCCGAACCTGAAGGGCCGCCTGCCTGCAACGGTTACGCATGAGTTCGTCGAGATCGCGGGCCAGCGCATTGCGGTCACCCGCGTCAAAGCCGCCAACGCCAGCAACAGCGAACCACTGATCGCCTACTGCGCCGGACAGGCGGGCGGACGCTATCATCCGCTCTCGTACATCTACGCCGCGAAGCTGCTCATTTGGGGCGAGGCGATCATCTTCGACTATCCCGGCTATGGCGACAGCACAGGGGAGCCGACGCTGGAAAACATGGCTGCATTCGAGAAGGCGGCGCCTGCGTGGCTGGACACGCTGGCGCAGAACCGGCCGCTCGTTCTCTGGGGCCATTCGCTCGGCGGGATGATCTGTGCGCAGATCACGCAAGGCAGCCGCGAAGCCGACGCCATTGTTCTCGAAACGACGGCGCCCAACGCCGCCGACCTCGCGGAAACGCGCAAACCGTGGTTCGCGCCGGTGACACTGAATCTGAAGGACGGCCTGCTCTACGATGTGCCGGCCGCTCTTGCTGGTTTCAGGGGAAAGATCGTCGTCGTGGGCGGTGGAAAGGACACCGTCATTCCGGTGCGGCTCGCACGTTCACTGGCGGAGCAGCTCAAGGCCGACGGGCTCGACGTGACCTATCTTGAGTATGCCAGCGCAAGCCACCAGACCGCGACGATGAACTCGGGCTTTGCAAGGGATGCCGGGCCGATCTTCGCGGGGGTCGCCGACCGGAATTGAGACTTTTCCACCGCTCATCCCGGCGAAAGCCGGGACCCAGGACCGACTGAGAGGCTTGTCCAGATTTCGGGCTGCAGCACCAAGGCATTACAAGTCTCGGCGTGATCCCTGGGTCCCGGCTTTCGCCGGGATGAGCGGTGGTGGAGCGAGTGTGGTCAGAGCCACATGTTCATGGTGTCGGAGAGGTCGTTCCAGTCCGGATTGCGTGTTTCGATCAGCTGGATCTTCCAGGCACGCCGCCATTCCTTGATCTGACGTTCCCGGTGAAAAGCTGCATCACGCGTGTCGAAGCGCTCGCACCACACGAGAAAGTCGCAGCCATACTTCGCGGTGAATCCGGGCATCGCCTTGTTCTTGTGCTGCCAGATGCGATGGGCGAGGTCGTCGGTATGGCCAGTGTAGATTGTGCCGTTCTTCGGCTTGCCACAATGTATACCTAGAAGCCGTTGCGCCTCATGTGTTCCCCCACCCGGACACATAATTGCGGTTTACTCTGACGCCTGCAATCAGCAATCTTGGCAAGGCCCGTGGATTGGGAGACGCCAGTGAAACGCCTGCTTATCGCCCTGCCCATTCTTCTTCTCTCGGCGTGCGCAACCTATGGCCAGCGCTATGACAGCATCGCCGTAGGCGCGCAGCGCGAGCAGGTGCTCGATGCGATGGAGGGGTGCCCGAGCAGCACGCAGAAGGCCGGGCGTTACGAGGCGATCGTCTACGCCAACCGCATGCCGCATTTCTTCCAGTGGTCGCCGGCGACCTACAGCTTCATCCTGAAGGATGGCGTGCTGGTGGAATTCGGCGAAGGCACGGTGCGCCGGCAGGGCGTAGGCGACGATGCGACGCTGGTGCTCGTGCCGCCGGTGCAGACGGCGGCGCGGTAGGCGCTGCGAATATCTGCCGGCAGCCGGGGCTACTCCGCCGCCACCCTCATCGCGGCGACGATGGCCTCGTCGTCATTGGCGGGCCTGAACGGGCGGCGCACCGACGGGTTTTCGAGGTGCGGCTCGAGACGGTGCATCATCCAGTTGGGCAGCCTGCGCGGGCGGCCTTCCATGCTGACGCAGACATTCTCGACGGCGGCTTCGAGGATCAGCTCGTTGCCGCGGAAGATGGACTGGCGGGAGAAGATGCGCGCGCCGCGCACCCACTGCATCGCGGTGAAGACCTCAAGGCAGTCGTCGACTTTCGCCGGACGCACGAACTTCATCCTCAGGTTGGAGACGACGAAGGTGATCGGCTTTTCGAGCTTCAGCAGGCTGGAGTGGCTGGCGCCGACGCCGCGGATGAATTCCGAGCGGCCGCGCTCCAGGTACTTCACATAGTTGGCGTGATAGACGATGCCCGAATAGTCGGTGTCCTCGTAGTAAACACGAAGCGGCAGCACGTGCTCGCGTCCGTAGAATCGGCCTGTGGCGTGCTGGCTGTCCAAGCGCCCCTCCCTTTCCCATGGGTCCCCGGTTGGGGCGCAGGTTGCAAGGACCTTGCCGCAAATTGGTTAGCGCACCTGGACAGGCGCCGCTTGACGGCGCGCATGGCGAAACGGCAGATGCGCCTCGTTGCAGGAGAACCTCCCATGCCGCAGAAAGACATGCGCCTCATCGCCAAGCCCCCCGAGGGCGCGATCGTGCTTGAGCCCGCGGCCGGCGCCTCGGCCATCGAAGGCCACGGCGACACCACCTATCGCTGCGGATCATGCAAGACGCGGCTGCTGTCGAACGTCAGCCACAACGACGTCTTTCATGGCGAGCCGTTCGATGCGGTGAAGTGCCCGAAGTGCGGCCGCTTCAACCAGGTGCCGGAAGAGGATCACCACCACCATCACCACTGATGGGCGGCGTTAACGAATTGGCGCGGAACCGCTCACACGCCGCGCCGCGTGTTCTCCTTCCGACTCCATTCCGTTCGCCTCGCGATTCTGAAGCGTCCCGCGCGCCTGTGGGTAAATGATGGGCGGCAGAACATTCGCGTTAACGATTTGAGGGCGCTCGCGCCTCGATCGTCGCGAACGGCGCGAGGCCAGAGACCGCCATCGCCCGGCGCCAGCGTTCTCCTTCCGATTCAGTTTTGTTCGGCGCGCGATTCCGGTGTGTGCCTGCACGTCTGTGGAGAATCCGGAATGCTGGAACATCGGCGCGAGGTTCGGCGGCGTCAGGATTCGGCACACAACAATCGCGCGACGCGATGCGCTCTCCCATCATGGTTGAATGGTGTTGAGAGCAAACATCGCAGCGCTAGGGTGATGACAGGCGGAGGGGAAGGCCAGCCCCGCAAGGGGCGCCAGAGGGTAAAGCCGACCGCGCCCAGGATCTTGGGCACCGTGTGAGAGAAGGGCAGCTCACACCCCAGCCTCTGCCACCAGTTTCTGGTGAGGCTTCGAATGGCGAAGATCACTGTTCGGGACGTGACGCTGCGCGTCGTCACTTACGGCGCGATCGTGGTTGCGATCTGGGGCCTCGCCATCTCGGCGCTGAACGCCCTCGGCCGTTGACGTCCCTGCATGCCGTTGCGCCTGGGGGCCGGGCGCAACGCGGTTTGCTATTTCGGCTC
>DATBNA010000289.1:0-3326 GCA_036554545.1 Hyphomonadaceae bacterium | reverse complement strand
GGCTGTCCTCGCTGCTGACCGCGATCGAGGCGCCGATGCGCGTCGGAGACCAGGAAGTCAGTATCGGCGCCACGGTCGGCGTCGCCATGGCGATTGCCGACGGCCGCGACACGGAAACGCTTCTGCACCGCGCTGAACTCGCGCTGCGCCGCGCGAAGGAAACGAAACGTGGCTGGTTCGCCTTCTTCAAGGCTGGAATGGACGAGCGCGCCCACGAACGCGCCCTGTTCGAAAACGATCTCTGGACCGCCATCGGCGATGACGGCATTGAGCCGTGGTTCCAACCACTTGTCGCGCTCAACGATGGCCGCGTGCGTGGCTATGAAGTCCTCGCCCGCTGGCCGCACGCGGAGCGCGGCGTGATCCCGCCCGAACAGTTCATCCCGCTGGCAGAAGCCGCCGGCATGATCGGCGACCTTTCGATGAATGTGCTGCGCCGCGCCTGCCGCGAGGCTCTCAACTGGCCGGGCCAGCCGCACCTGTCGCTGAACATCTCGCCTGTCCAGCTGCACGATCGCGACCTGCCGCAACAGATCCTGAAGGTGCTGTCGGAAACGAACTTCCCGGCCAACCGCCTGGAGATCGAACTTACCGAAGGCGCTCTGGTGTCGGACCTCCAGGCCGCCCGCACCATCCTCTCCTCGCTGAAGGAGCAGGGTGTGAAGATCGCAATCGACAACTTCGGCACGGGCCACTCCTCGCTGCGTCAGCTGAGCGAGCTGCCGTTCGACAAGCTCAAGATCGACCGCTCCTTCATCCAGCGCATGACCGAGGACAAGAGTTCGTCGGCCATGGTCGGCGCCATCGTCGCAATGTCGAGGAATCTCGGCCTCTGCGTCGTTGCGGAAGGCGTCCAGACGCTCGACCAGGCGAAGGCGCTCTTCGCCCTTGGCTGCGAACAGGGCCAGGGCGACTTCTTCGGCAAGGCTGCGTCGGGTCCTGACCTTGTCGCCGCCCGCCGTCAGAACGCGGCGACTGCCGGCGCTGCTCCTGCTCCGACGCCGGCCGAGAAGCAGCAGATCATGCCGCCGACCGTGCCGCAGCTTCCGAAGAAAGAGCCGATCGGCGTCTGACTTGCCCAGCGTCCATGACGCGCGCGGCATTCGCGCGCGCCAACTGTTCATGCTAGCTTCCCGACCAATCGGGCTCGGGAGGACGGCATGACCGAGGCTGCATCGCCGGTCAGCTCAGGTGAACGCGTCGAAACGCTGGATGTCGTAAGAGGCTTCGCGCTCCTCGGCATCCTGATCATGAACATCGTCGGCATGGGCCTGCCGATGGCCGCCTACTTCAATCCGGCCGCGCTGGGTCCGCCGTCGGAAAGTGATCTGCGGACCTGGTTTGTCGTCAACACCTTCTTCGAAGGCTCGATGCGGACGCTGTTCTCCATGCTGTTCGGCGCCGGCTTCATCCTGCTGCTCGACCGCTTCGACGCGCGCGGCCTTGGCATGATGGGCGCCAAGATCTATGCGCGCCGCATCATGCTGCTGATGCTGATGGGCCTCATCGACATCGTTGTCTTCCTCTGGTCGGGCGACATCCTGCTGGTCTACGGCGTCACGGCGCTGTTCCTGCTGCCGTTCTGGAAGTCGAAGTTGCGTGGTCTGATTGTCTGGGCCGCCATCCTGCTCGTGTTCCAGACCATCTTTGCCATAGGCGGCGGGGTGAAGTTCGGCGAGATGGAAGGCGCCTACCGCGAAGCCATCGCGGTGCGCGACGCCGGGCAGACGCTCACCGAAGAACAGTCCGGCACAATCCGCACCTGGGAAGAGACCACCGAATTCTTCCAGGCGACGCCGAAGAGCATCGAGGAAAGCATGCAGCGCGCGGCAGGCGGCTGGCCCGCCGTCGCCGGATACAATTTCGGCGAGCTCTTCACCATGGAGCTGGGCTTCTTCATGCTGACCGGCGTGCTCGACGCGCTATTCGCAATGATCCTCGGCATGATCGCCTATCGCATCGGCCTGCTGCATGGCCGCTGGCGAACGCAGCACGTGGTCATGCTAACCGCCATCGGCTTCGGCCTCGGCATCCCGCTCAACTGGTTCGAGACGCAGTCCATCGTCAACAGCGGCTACACCATCCACGGCTTCTTCTCGATGATGTCGACCTACCAGATCGGCCGCGTCCTGCTGGCCATGGGCTGGATCGGCCTCGTGCTTCTCGCCTGCAAGGCGCCATGGATGAGATGGTTCCGTATCGCCATCGGCGCAGTCGGCCGTATGGCGCTGTCGAACTACCTCGCACACTCCATCATCGCTGCGATCTTCTTCATCGGCTTCGGCTTCTACGGCGACCTCTCACGCACCGAGCTCTACTACGTCGTCGCCGCCATGTGGGCGTTCAACATCGTGTTCAGCCTCGCCTGGCTCAGCGCCTTCCAGATGGGCCCCGCCGAATGGCTCTGGCGCGCCGGAACGTACGGCTCATGGCCGCAGCTGAAGAAGATTGGAGGCTCCCGCCTTGCGCCTGCGCCGGCGGAGTAGGGCTTACATCCGCAGCCCGATTTCCTTGAGGCGGATTTCGAGGAAGTCCTGCGCATTCAGCGGCTCGGGATACCTGTTCGGCCGCTCCGGTGTGATGCAGCCCGGCAGCGTCCTGATCTCGTAGTCGGGATTGAAGTGCAGGAAGAACGGCGTCGAATAGCGCGGGAAGCGCGAACGCTCCGGCTTCGGGTTCACCACGCGGTGCGTCGTCGACGGCAGCACATGGTTGGTCAGCCGCTGCAGCATGTCGCCGACATTGATCACCAGCGATCCCGGCGGCGGGTTGACCGGCAGCCACGTCCCGTTGCGATGCAGCACTTCCAGTCCGCCTTCCTCGGCCCCCAGCAGCAGCGTGATGACGTTGATGTCCTCATGTGCGCCCGCCCGCACCGATCCTTCCGGCGGCGGCTCGGTCTGCGGTGGATAATGGAGCAGCCGCAGGATCGAGTTTCCTTCCTGCACAGCATCATCGAAGAAGCGCGGCGGCAGCTTCAGGTGCATGGCGATGGCGGACAGGATCTCCAGTCCGAACGCGTCCAGCGCCTTGAACATGGCGTTGGTGTTCTCTTTCCAGTTCGGAACCTCGGCCACATAGAGGTTCTCGCCCATGATGCCCGAGAACCTGTGCCCCTTCGGCAGCTCGCGCGCGACGTGCCAGAACTCCTTCAGGTCCTTGTGCTTTGCCCCCTTGGCGACCTCGGTAGCAAACGGCGTATACGCCCGCTGTCCGCCGCCGCCGGGGATGAAGTAGTTGCGCTTGGTCGCCTCGGGCAGGGCGAAGAACTTCTTGCCCGATTCGATCCCGCGATCGATCACGCCCTGGTCGATCGGATGGTCGCT
>DATBNA010000254.1:0-3295 GCA_036554545.1 Hyphomonadaceae bacterium | reverse complement strand
TCCGCACTGCGTGTTGTCGGGCACTTACTATGTGCGCGTGCCGGATGGCGCATCCTCGCTGAAGTTCGAGGACCCGCGCCTGCCGATGATGATGGCGGCGCCGGCCCCGCGCGAGGATGCAGACCTCGAGCACCGGCGCTTCGTCTATGTGGCGCCGAAAGCCGGCGACCTGCTGCTCTGGGAAAGCTGGCTGAGGCACGAGGTGCCGCCGAATGGCGCGTCGTCGTCCCGCGTGAGCGTCAGCTTCAACTACCGCAGCGTCTGAGCCTCCGTTGGCATCCGCGTCCTTGCCGCCAGCGGATGCGGAGTTGACAGCTAGGAAATAATTCCTATCTTGTCTGCCGGCCCGTCCCCATCGGTCTTGCAGATATGAGCAACCAGCAGATCAGCAGCGAACAGGAAGCGTCGTTCGACGCGAACGATGATCCCTGGTTCCGCGAGGAGACACGCGTTCCAGAAACAGGTCCGCCCTACCCCGACTGGGCGCGCGATCCCTTGACCCCGCAGCTCATCGATACTGCCCGCGATCTGATGTTCTGGATCGTGCGCGGCGTCTGGGGTCCGGCCAGCTACGCGCTGCAGGGCTCGATGTGGCATTGGAGAAAGTTCGAGCTGCTCGACTGGCTGCGCCCGCTCGAACTCCTTTTGAGGCGGATGCTGCTGATCGAAGCCTTCGCGCTCGCCGCGTCGCAGACGCTTCCGCTTCCCCGTGAAAGAAAGGCGAAGCGCGAACGGAAGACGACGGGCGCATCCGCAGCGGGATCAGATGCAGCGGCGGCCGAATCCGATCCGGTCCCGGTCACGCCGGCGTTCGACCCGGCGCGTCCCGAAACCTGGCGTGTCTCGTTCATCGCGCTTCCCGCCCAAAGCCGCAGCGGACCGCGCCACCGCCTGCCGCCGGTCCAGCCCGACCGCCAGTCCTGCGAAGAGGTCTGGGCCAAGCGCTATCGCCGCAAGCTGGTCCCGGCCCTGCCGCTGGCTCGCCGGTTGGAGGCGGCGATCCGCGTCATCATCAATCCCCTGCCGTTTGTGCGGCGACTGGCCTTCAAGCTGCGACGCGGCCACACCTTGAGCGCGACCCGGCTTGTCATACCCCGTTCGCGGCGGTTCCGCTTCGCCACCGATGCACTTGCCGCATCCGGCAACCGCGCGGCCCAGCTTTCGGGCGCCTGGTGGGGCTCGGGTTGAATGCGGCTCTTACTTCACATCTTCTGGAGCCGGGGGCGCAGCTTGTTCCCGGCGGCGCAGCCATGGGTCTAGGCTCCCGCCCAAGTCGGGCCGCACGACAGGCTCTGGGGACACCGAAGGGAGAGGACCAATGAAACGTTCAGTGACATTGCTTGCCGCAACTGCGCTCGCTGGCGCCATCGCGGCGATCGGATTTTCGGCCAGCGCGGCGCCGACGGACGCCAAACTGCAGTCGGCCGGCGCCCTCGCCTTCGCGCCCAACGGCGTGCTGCTGATCGGCGATTCCGCGGGCGGACAGATCGTGGCGGTCGAGACCGGCGACACGGCCAAGGCCGCCGCCGGCAAGGTCGAGATCGCAGACCTCTCGACGAAGATCGCCGCCCTGCTCGGCACAACCGCCGACCAGATCGCGGTCAATGACGTGGCGGTCAACCCGATCTCGGGATCAGTCTACATGTCGGTCTCGCGCGGGCTTGGGCCCGATGCGAAGCCGGTCGTGCTCAAGGCCGACCGCGCCGGCGCTCTCACCGAAGTGAAGGTCGACACCCTGAAGCGCACGGCGGTCTCGCTGTCGGATGCTCCGGCGCCGGATGCGAACTCACGCGCGCAGGCCATCACCGACCTCGGCTTCGTCAACGGGCAGGTTCTGGTCGCCGGACTCTCCAACGAAGAGTTCGCATCCTCGATGCGCACCTTCGCCTATCCGTTCTCGGCGTCGGCAAAAGGCGCCTCGATCGAGATGTACCACGGCGCGCACGGCCGGTTCGAAACAGCGGCGCCGGTTCGCACCTTCATGACCTACGACATCGGCGGGAAGCCAAACGTACTGGCCGCCTACACCTGCACGCCGCTGGTCAAGATCCCGGTCGAGGAGTTCAAGCCGGGCGCAAAGATCAAGGCGACCACCATCGCCGAGCTCGGCAATCGCAATCGTCCGCTGGACATGATCGCCTACAGGAAGGGCGGCCAGGACTTCATCCTGATGGCCAACTCGGCCCGCGGCCTGATGAAGATTGACGCCAAGGAAATCGACAAGCACGCGGCCTCGACGAAGATCGAGACTCGCATCGCCGACAAGGCGGGCGTGCCCTACGAGACCCTGGCCGAATACGCCAACACAGTCGTCCAGCTCGACAAGGTCGACGACACATCGGCCGTCATCGTGGTCGCCGACGCCGACAAGAAGACGTCGCTCAAGACCATTGCCCTGCCCTGACGCCAGTCAGGAACTAGTGTCGGGCATGATGGGTGGAGACAACAGCCGGGCGGGAAGCGGAAGGCTTTCCGCCCGATGTGTCATTCTGGCGTGCGCACTCCTGCTCACTGCGTGCGGCGGCCATGAACAGAGTCTTACCTACGAAGGCGGTGTCGTCCGCGCGTCAGGCTGGAACGGACCTGCTCCTGCCGGCGGATGGGAGAGCGTGCTGATCGTCCGCGCCGGCGATAACCCCGCCGCGCCGGCCATGTTGGGAGACTACAGGAAGAGTGGCGATGTCATCGCCTTCACACCACGCTTCCCGCCATCGCCTGGCGTCAAGCTTCACGTCTCGTTCACCGATGAGAGCAAGCAGACTCTCAACTCGATATTCGGTGAAGCGGCCGACGCGCCTGCGCCGACGACGCGCCCGGCGCGCATCTATCCGTCCACGGACGAATGGCCCGCCAACACGCTCAAGATGTATGTCGAGTTCTCTGCCCCGATGGCGAGCGGTGATGCGTACAGACGTATACGAGTGCTCGACGCCGATGGCCGTGTCGTCGAAGGACCCTTCGTCGAGATCGAACCCGAGCTGTGGGATCCGACAGGCACGCGCCTCACACTTCTCTTCGATCCCGGACGCATCAAGCGCGGACTCGTCGACAACGAGTCGTCCGGCCCGCCGCTCATGCCGGGCCGCACCGTCACCATCGAAATCGATCCGGCGATGCGCGATGCGCACGGCGCTCCGCTTGCTGAAAAGTTGATGCGCACCGTCCGTGTCACCGACGCTGTGCGCGAACCTGTCGACGTGAAGGCATGGCGTGTAACGGCGCCGAAGTCGGCGAGCGATGATCTCGTCATCACCTTCCCTCGCCCGCTCGATCACGCGCTGGCGCAACGTGCGAT
>DATBNA010000230.1:0-5092 GCA_036554545.1 Hyphomonadaceae bacterium | reverse complement strand
ATGACTACGATTGCGAATCTCTCCGCGCCTACCACCCTCAAGCCTTCCAAGCCCTTCGCAGCGGCTTTCGCCGCTCTCGCGCTTGCGCTCGCAGGCTGCGCCTCGGGTCTTGGCGCCAATACCTATGAGCGCGGAACGGTCGGCATGGTCGCCCGCGTCGAGGAAGGCACCGTGATCGCCTCGCGCAGCGTCGTGATCGAAGGATCGCGGACCAGCTCGACGGTTGGAACAGCTGCTGGCGCCGCGATCGGCGGCATCGCCGGCAGCGAAGTCGGCGGCGGCCGGAAAGCCAACACGGCGGGCGCCGTCATCGGCGCCGTGGCCGGCGGCGTCATCGGCAATGCGATCGGCAACGCTGCGACCCGCCAGAACGGTTTTGCCTACACGGTCCGCCTGCGTTCGGGCGAACTGGTCAGCATCACTCAGGGCGGCGACCTTCCGATCGCCAACGGCACGCCGGTGCTCGTCGAGTATGGCGAGCGCGCCCGCGTAATCCCCCAGAACATCTCGATCGGCTACTGAGCCAATCGAAAGACTGAGTTCGAGCCGCCCGGACCCAAAGTCCGGGCGGTTTCGTTTTTCGACCGTCAGCAGGTCTTCAAGATGGTGCGGGCGGACGCTCACTGAGGGCCAGCCTGGACCCAACGGCGCCTGGATCGGTTGATCTCTGAGCGTGACTGCCTTGCGCCACTAGGGGGGCGCTGCTAGGCCGAGTCCCATGTCGGAGATCCTGATTTCGCCCTCGATTCTGGCGGCCGATTTTGCCCGGCTGGGTGAGGAAATTCGAGCTGTCGATGAAGCCGGCGCCGACATGATCCACGTCGACGTGATGGACGGACACTTTGTTCCGAACATTACCATAGGTCCGGCGGTCATCGAAAAACTCCGGCCGCATACGAAGAAGGTCTTCGATGTCCATCTGATGATTTCGCCGGTGGACCCCTATCTCGAGGCGTTCGCGGCGGCGGGATCGGATATCATCACCGCGCACCCGGAAGCCGGCCCGCACTTCCATCGCACGCTGCAGGTCATCAGGAGGTTGGGCAAGAAGGCCGGCGCGGCGCTCAATCCGGCGACGCCGGCTGACGTGCTCGACCCGGTGCTGGAAGAGCTCGACCTCATCCTGGTAATGAGTGTGAACCCGGGCTTCGGCGGCCAGAAATTCATCGACAGCCAGCTCCGCAAGATCGAGGCGATCCGCAAGAAGCTGGACGCAGCGAAGCTGAAGACGATCCTCGAAGTGGATGGCGGGATCGTTCCGGAGAATGCCGGGCGCGTGATCTCCGCGGGCGCCAGCGCGCTGGTCGCCGGATCGGCCGTGTTCGGCAAGGGGCCGGCCAGGTACCGTGAAGTGATCGGCGCGCTGCGCGGCGCGGGCAGGTGAGGGCGCTATGGCGCTGACTCCGATCCAGACGGAGCGGGAGCGGGAGGATGCCGCCTGGCTGGAGCTGGCGGGGAAGTCGGGAACGCCTGCCAACGCCTCGCCTGTCTATCGCATGCGAATTTCGGGACCGGCGCCGGCGGGCTTCACCGCCCTGCCCAAGGACGCACGGCCGCCCAATCGCGAACGCGGGCAATCGATCCTCGACGGCAACTGGCGCTTCGGCGCCCATCTGGTGGAAACACCGCCGGGGCACGCGCCGTGGGGGCCGCCTTTCCCGTCGCTTCACTTTGCCGATCGGATCCATCGCTTCCACTGGCTGCGCGATGTTGCGAGCTGTGGGCCCAATGGCGAGGCTCGAGCGCGCTCGCTGGTCTCGGCCTGGGTCGAAACGTTCGGAAAGTGGGAGAATTTCGCCTGGCGGCTGGGGCCGACGGCGGATCGGGTGGTCAACTGGATGTCGGCGGGCCCCTGGCTGCTGAACGGCATGCACGGCGATGCGCGCGCCGCCTTTCTCGACTCATTTGGAAAGCAATTACGGCATCTTCAGGCATCGTCCATCGATGAGAACGATCCGCCGGTGCGCTTTCGTATCGGTGTAGCACTGGCGCTGGCGGGCGCGGCGATTGAAGACAACCAGAAGGCGCTGGAAGCAGGCCTGCAGATCCTCGAGGCCGAATGCGCATCGCAAATTCTCGCTGATGGCGGCCATGTGAGCCGGAGTCCCGAAGCGCTGGCGGAGGCGCTGGTCGATATCGAGGCGGTCGAGGAACTGATCCTGCGGCTGGGACTCTACGCGCCGGCCTTTCTCACACGACTGCAGCCGCGCATGGCCGCCATGCTGAGTTTTTTCCAGTCGGGGGATGGAGGAATCCTGCCGGCGCACGGCGGCGGCGACGCAGCAAGCGGCCTGGCGCGCGCGGCGTTGAGCCCGCATGGCGGACTTACATCGAAATTTTCATTCGCGCGGCTGTCAGGATGGCAGCGCGTGCAGGCCGAAGAGCTCACGATCCATGTGGACTCTGGCGAAGGACCGCCACGTCCGTATGGCGGACGGGCGCATACATCTGCGTTGGCCATCTGGATCGATGACGGTCCTGAAAGGATCATCACATCTTGCGGGGCCAACGCCGATCTCGAACCGGCGCTGAGAGACGCAGCGCGCCGGACAGCGGCGCATTCGGTGCTGTCGCTTAACGGTGAAGATTCTGCAGTATTCACGCCGGATCAGGCCGTTGGACTGCGGAGTCCGGAGGGGCCCGCGCAGCTGTCAATCAGGCGCCTGGAAGAAGGAGATCAGTACTTGCTGGAGGGCCAGCACGGGGGATGGCGGGTGCGCCATGGCTTGATCTATCGACGAAGGCTCTATGTGGCCAAGAACGGCGCCCGTCTCACGGGCGAGGACAGCCTTTCAAGACCGATGTCAGAAACGGCGCCAATGCCAAACACCGCTCTGATTCCGTTTGAAATCCGCTTTCACCTGCATCCGGACGTTCAGGTCGCCAGCGGACAGGATGATAGGACGATATTCCTAGGACTGCCAAAGAGGCAACGGGTCTGGAGATTTCGCAGCGAGACTTTGCTATCTGTGGAGAATTCGCGCTATTGGGGTAGCGAAGCCGCGCGGAAGACGCGGCAGCTTGTGATCCGGGGAGTCGCCGATCCGGGAGCTGATGGTTCGCAGGCGCCCAACAGGGTGCGCTGGGCCATGACTCGGGTCGAGCCGGGGAGTGATGGGGGACTTGCGTGAGAAACAGTGAGAGTCTGGCCCGCCGGGCCGCGATCGAGGCCAAGGCGATATGCTTTGCCTATGATGTCCTGACTGGCATGGCGGCGATGTATATCGCCCCGCAGATCGTCTACTTCTTCTCGGGCCGCGGGTCGCCGACCTGGCTCGATCTCTTCGTGGCGATTGCCTTCGGCGTTGCCGCGGCTTTCTCGCTCTGGTTGCGCGGCGTGCACCGGCAGGTGTGGCGCCATACGTCGTTGCGCGACGTGGTGCGCATCTTCCAGGCGGTGGCGCTGGCCAACATCCTGTCGCTGCCGATCCTGATCCTGGCGAAGACACTGCAGAATTTCCCGCTCGCCAGCATCTACCTGCAGTTCCCGATCTGGTTCCTGCTGCTGATGATCGTGCGACTATGGGCGCGCGGCGATGCGACAGGGGACCTTACAACCATTCTGCGGCGCGAACCGCCATACGCGCCGCGGGCGCTGGTCGTTGGGCCTGCCGCCATGGTGGCGGAAGCGCTGCGCGCCGCGCGCAAGGCGCCGGGCGGACCGCCGGTGCGTGCGATCGGCATTGTCGAGACGACCGGATCGGATGTCGGCCGTGATATCGAGGGCGTTCAGGTGATGGGCGCACTCGACCAGCTTGCGACACTGTTCGATCACTACACGGCGCGGTTCGGAGAGCTGCCCTGGATCGCCATCGCGGCGCCGCCGGAAGACCGCCGCACCATGGAAGCGGCTTTGGCTGTTGCGTCGGCCCGCAAGGGAACGCTGCTGCGCATAGGGTCGAAGGCGAGGCTGGAGCCGATCCGCGCGGCGGACCTGTTGGCCCGGCCTGAGCGACGGCTCGACATGACGCCGGTGGCGGAGCTGGTTTCTGGCGCACGCGTGTTCATCACCGGCGGCGGTGGAACGATCGGCGGCGAGCTGGCGCGGCAGTGCGCAGCGCTCGGCCCGGCCGAACTCACCATCTATGACTGCTCCGAGTATAACGTCTTCGAAATCGACCAGGAGCTCTCGCGCGCCTATCCGAATGTCGTGCGCCGCACGATCATCGGCGACGTGCGTGACGAGGTGCGGCTGGAGCAGGCGATGCGCGAGGCGTCGCCGGATCTGGTGATCCATGCGGCGGCGCTGAAGCATGTGCCGCTGATGGAGCTCAATCCCAACGAGGCTATCCTCACCAACGTGCTGGGCGCGCGTCGTGCAGCGACGATTGCGGCCAACCTGGGAGTGAAGTCCTTCACTTTCATCTCGACCGACAAGGCGGTGAACCCGCAGAACGTTATGGGCGCGACCAAGCGCGCCGCAGAGCTGTTCATCCAGGCCTTCGCGCCGACTGCGCCGGGTACGCGCTTCTCGCTTGTGCGGTTCGGCAATGTGCTGGGCTCGAAGGGCTCGGTTGCGCCGCTGTTCGAGCGCCAGATCGCGGAGGGCGGACCGGTGACGGTCACCCATCCGGACATGACGCGCTATTTCATGAGCGTCGAGGAAGCCTCCGCGCTCGTGCTGCAGGCTGCGGCGCTGTCGGCCAAATCGTCATCGGAAGAGGCGACACTTTATGTGCTCGACATGGGCGAGCCGGTTCGCATCATCGAGCTCGCCGAGAAGATGATACGGATGAAAGGCATGACGCCGGGACAGGACATCCTGATCCGCGTTACCGGGCCCCGCCCGGGCGAGAAGCTCACCGAGACCGTGTTCTACGACAAGGAACAGGTGGCCGAGACGCCGGTCGATGGCGTGCTGGAGGTGGCGCGATCCAACTCCCCGCCCATCGGCGAAGTACAGGCGAGACTGGACGCCATCGTGTCGTATGCGGCGCGGCGCGATCCGCAGGCCTCGCTGTCCATGCTGAGGGCCCTGGCGCCGGAGTTCTTCGCGGAAGACCCTTGGGGCGAACCGGCTACACACGTGCATTAGGCCTTACTTCGCCAACTTCCGGTGGATGCGTCACTGATGAAGGTTTTGCGACTCGCC
>DATBNA010000197.1:0-9958 GCA_036554545.1 Hyphomonadaceae bacterium | reverse complement strand
CTAGTGGACTCGTACAAGGGCGAGGTGAAGGAGCGCTCCTTCTCGAGCTACGTCCTCTTCGTCACCTTCTTCCCTCACCTCATCGCCGGCCCGGTGCTCCACCACAAGGAGATGATGCCGCAGTTCGCGGACCCCGAGACGTACCGCTTCAACTGGCTGAAGATCACGCTCGGCGTGCTCCTCTTCGCCATCGGTCTCTGGAAGAAGGTCGTCTTCGCCGACACGGTCGCGCCCTGGTCCAACGATGCTTTCACCGCGGCCGACGCAGGAACCGCCCTCGAGTTCTGGACCGCATGGGGCGGCGCGCTTGCCTACACGCTCCAGATCTATTTCGACTTCTCCGGCTATTCAGACATGGCGGTCGGCCTCGGGCTGATGTTCGGCATCACGCTGCCGATCAACTTCGATTCGCCCTACCGCTCGGCATCGATCGTCGAGTTCTGGCGGCGCTGGCACATGACGCTGTCGCGCTTCCTGCGCGACTATCTATACATCCCGCTCGGCGGAAACCGCCACGGCGATGTCTCGCGCTACCGCAACCTCTTCCTCACCATGCTGCTGGGCGGTCTCTGGCACGGCGCGAGCTGGCTGTTCGTCGCCTGGGGCGCACTGCACGGGCTCTACCTGATCATCGCCCACCTCTGGTCGCAGGCGGGACTCAAGCTCCAGACCTTCGTCGGCAGGACCGCCGCGCCCTTAGCCGGCTGGGCGCTGACGCTCTTCGCCGTCATCATCGCCTGGGTCTTCTTCCGCGCAACGACGCTCGACGGCGCCGGCAACATGCTCGCCGGCATGGGCGGCATGAACGGCTTCGACCCGAATGTCCTCGGCGCCTTCCTCGCCGACCCGCGCCTCTGGGGCATTGGCTCGCCGATTGTCGCGGCCGTCGCGGCCGTCGCCTTGCCCAACTCGATGTGGATGATCGCGCGGGCCGAAAAACTCCTCACCGACCGCCGCTGGCTGGCCACGATCGGCGCCGGAGCGATCGCAGGCGTCGCCAGCGTGCTCGCCCTCATCTTCATCGGAGCGCAGAATGAGTTCCTCTACTTCCAGTTCTGAGGCGAAGGCCTCGGATACGAAGGGGACCGGCGCAAGAACCTCCGCGCCGATGTTCCTCGCCGCCATGCTCGGCGGCGCGCTGCTCACTGTGGGGGGCTTCTCGTTCGCGCCCGAGGCCTGGATCCACAAGGCGCCCGAATACGGCATGGCCGAAGCCTACGAAGACCACATCGAACAGGCCTGCGCGAAGAAGATCGCGCCGGAACTCCTGATTATCGGCGATTCCCGCGCTGTCGCCGGCGTCTCTGTCGAGATGATCCGCGCCGCCGGCATCGACGCCGAAAAATTTGCGCTCGGCGGCGCCGGCATATTCGCCGGCTGGGCGACGCTCGACCGGCTCATCGATTGCGGCGTCAAGCCGAAGACCGTGGTGATGGCCTACGGCACCATCCACATGCTCGACGCCGGCGCCATCATGGATCGCACCACCAATTACGACCTGCTGAAAGGCGCGCGCACGAGCCACGCCTACGCCATGGCCGCGGCCTGGGAAGACAGGCCGTCTCGCAAGATCGCCTACAAGGTCGCCTCGATCCTGGGGACCGAATTCACCGGCATCGACTTCGCCCTCCTTCGCCCCGCCCTGCGCAACGTCCTCGCCAGGCCGGTCACCGCTATCGAGAACGCGATCGGCAACGCTCGGGAACGCGAGAGCTTCAGCGCGTCCCGCGGCGATCGCTTCTATGGGCTCATCGCGAAGATCGACGAGCTGCCAGACGAAGCAGAATTCACCGGGGAGTGGACGCTTGCGATCAACTGGTCGGCCACGCACCAGATCGGGCGCATGGGCAAGGCTGGCGGTTTCGACGTCTACTTCTACATCCTGCCGATCAGCGAGCTCGCGAAAAACGGATTGCCGCCACGCACGCTCGAGATCGCCGAAGAATTCCGCAAGAACCTGAAGGACCTCGGAGTCACGTCGATCAACGACATCTGGACCCTGCCCGACAGCGATTTCGGCGACCCCAGCCATGTCAACGAACGCGGCCGCGCCAGGGTGACGGCAGACTTCCTGAGGCGTCTCGGCGAGCGCCGCTCGATGGTCGGCGACCAGGAGGCGACGCCCCGCGCCGGCTAGACCGTCAGCCCGCTGGATCCGCCGTTGAGCTGGATCAGATAGCGCTGCACCAGCTTGTCGACGAACTCCGGCTCCTTGAGCTTCTTCGCATCGAGCCTCTGGATGATGGCCTTCTCCTGCGCCTGCAGCGACTGCAGCGCGATCTGCTTGGGCAGGCCAAGCGCCGTCGTCACCACCTCGCGGCCCAGCGCCGAGCCAAGGATCTTGATCGGCGTATCCAGGTCCGCCGCGACCTTCTTGAACAGCAGCGCCTGGCCCAGCCCCGGCAACTGTTCGTCCAGCATGTCGAGGCGCTTCTCGCCGACATAGTTCTCGGCAATCTCCTCGATCGAGATATTGAGCTTCATCAGGCTGAGGCCGAACGTCTTGAAGCTGTACTTCTGCGCCGTCGACAGCCAGTTGCTGTTGATGCTCGCCAGCCGGTAGGCCAGCGAACCTTCATCGCCAAGGTCGGACGTCAGCGCCTTCTTGGCCAGCGCCACCGCATCCGCCTGGTCTCCCAGGCCGTTGGCCTTCAGGAACACCCGGCGCGCCACCGGATCATCGAGCACATCCTCGATCGTCTCCGCCTCCTTGACGACCCTGGCGTAGCGCTCGAGCTCCTTCTTGACGATCGGATCCCTGGCGATCTGCTCGCGCTGCTTTTCTTCGTTCTTCTCGGCGTTCGACAGCGCCACCTGCACCGAGCCGGCATTGAACGCGACGCCGCCCGAGCTCGCTCCGCCGGCGAGTACGGAGAAGTCGAAGCCGCCCGTCGAGCGCGGCATCAGCGACAGCGCGATGTTGAGCTTGGCGATCGAGACCATGGGTCTGCAGCATGGCGGCCCGTACTTAACCGCGTCTTAACCTTGAAACCGGGTTTTCGCTGTTCCAGTTTGCCTTTTCGGACACACCGCAGGGAGGTTCTGCCGCTGTCCGGGAACATGGGTGCGCATGGCCCGTTGGTTTGCGGGCCGCGGCGTGGGCCGGGCCAAAGTCAGGTTTCTTAGCAGGGGCTGAGCATGTGGCCTTTCGAAAGCAACACCCGGAAGAAGGCGGTTGTCGTCTTCCACATCGACCACAATGGCCTGGCGAAGGGAGCATACTTTCGCGGCGAGGCCGATGTGCTGATCATCGACGAGCGCGATCCCAAGAACCGCATCTATCGCATGGGCCAGGAAACGCCCGACGAAGAGCTGCGCCGGAAGATCGGCAAGCACCCGCTGGGCCGCCTCATCGCCGACCGCTCGGTAGATCAGGAGTCTAACGCGCCTGTGCTGAACCTTCACTGGCGCACGCGCGATTCCGCGACGATCTGAGCTGCTGAAGCGAACAGAGGCCGTCTCGAACCACCCGGTTCGGGGCGGTTTTCATTTCAGGGCGCGGTTACACGACGAAGGGTAAGGTTGATTCGTCCGCCACCGGGCACAAGCGTCGAACTGTCCGGATAGATCCGGTCCACCCCATGATAGGCGCGACGCGAACGGCCGCCGAGAACGACGACATCGCCGGACGCCAGCCGCATGGACGATGTTGGATCCGATCGCTTCTCGCCGCCGAGACGGAACAGCGCACGCGAGCCCAGCGACACGGACACCACCGGCGCATCCCTCGCAGTCTCGTCCGCGTCGATATGCAGGCCAAGTCGCGAAGACGCTTCGTACCAGTTCACAAGGCATGCCTGTGGCGGCGCCGGATAGTTCGAAACGTCAGCCCACAGATCGACGAGTGTTTTAGGGATCGCGGCCCACGGCTTGCCGGTATCGGGATGCAGCCCGGCATAGCGGTAGCCGCTGACATCCGAGATCCAGCCGAGCGGCCCGAGATTGGTCATGCGCACCGACATCGGTTTGCCGGTGCGAGGCATGGTGGCCCGATAGAGCGGGTTGTCCTGCAGCAGCGCCAGCACCTCGCCGACCAGCGCCTTCTGGACGGCGGGCGAGAAGTACTCAGGTAGAAAGCGGAAGCCCTCGATCATGCCGGCAAAATAGGCGCTACGGACAGAAGGCGCCGCTTAAATTCGGACATCATAAGCAGTCCGGCGCTATCTCGGCGTGAGCGACTTCGCCACCCTCAGCACGTCCTCGATATCCCTGGCCTGGTTCGCCCTCGCATCATGATCCGCGACGCCGGCTGTATCGAGCACGCCTACACTGAGCGTTTCCTTCTCTGCCTTCATCTCGCGCAGCGACTCCTTCGACGCCGCAACCAGAAACGTCTTGATGCGGTCGCGCGTGCCCGAGACGATGTATGGCCGGCCGGTTGAGTCGTTCCGGAAACCCACCCTCGGATGCTGTGAGGCGAGCTGCTTCAGCTCATCATCGCTCAGCGCCGGGATGATAGCGAAGGCCGATCCCTTCGCGATAAAGACCTGGATCTGATACTTGTCCGGCTTATCGGTCTCGACTTCGACCTGTCCGAGATAAAGACCCTGCCCCAGCGAGACGATCGCGGCCTCCATCGATTCTTCCGGGTCTTCCAGGTCGATCATGGTGTAGGTGCGGGCGTCCTTGCTCCACGTCAGCGGCACGCAGTCTTCTGAAGAGATGACCCGGAACGGAGCGGTCTCCCCTTGGACTTCACAATAGTCGCCTGGCGACAGCACAGGCTTGGCCAGGCGCGCGCTTATCGGCGCCAGGTCGACAGCCGAACCATATGCGCACGCCGACGCCGCCAGCGCGGCGATGGCGGCAAGGAGCTTGCGGAGCATTTGAGCGTCCCCTTTGAACTACGCCGTTGGCCAGATCGGCTGCCCGGCAGGCGAGTTCATGACGGGCCGCGCCCCGTTGCAAGGCAACTCTGCACCGGAGTGGCCTTTTTCCCGCCTCAAGCCTTTCCGGCGCGACCGTGAGCATGGTTCAGTCTCCCAGCTCTGGAGCCCTGACGTGGCCGTAAATTTCGCCCTCTCCGCAGCCAAGGCGCATGCCAAGACGGTGCGGCGCGATACACGCCTGGAACTGAAACAGGCCGCCTCGTCCTGGAGGGAACGTCGCGAGAACGACCTCAAGGATATGGGCGTGGTCATTCCGTTGTCCGAATGGCTCGGGCACAATAATGGACCCGACATTCTGGAAAGCCTGCTCTTCAAGGGGTGGCGCTGGCGCAAGGTCCAGGAAGAGGCCTTTGCCCCTCCCGACGCAGAGACAGGCACGCGCTGGGCCCGCAAAGCCGAAGAATTGGGCCTATCTTACCGCGAATATCGACTGGAACTGCTTGAACGCGGACGCCATCCGACGGATGAAGACGCAAGACGCATCCGTGCGGCGAGACCCCGCAGGGCCGAACCTACGGATGTGTAGCCTGACCTATTGAGCCTGATCGGCCGCATCCCATATGAGCCCAAGCGCGGGAACCATCAGGTTCTTGCGTCTGATCAAAGTATTAGACCACTGGGGTCGTCCAAGCTGGGTGCTGCAAGTCAGGCCCGAGACATGGATGGGGCGGCCGCCGCAGAAAGGACGTTTGTAGTATGGCGAAGATCATCGGCATCGACCTGGGGACGACCAATTCGTGTGTAGCCGTCATGGACGGCGCGAACGCCAGGGTGATCGAGAACGCGGAAGGCGCCCGGACCACCCCGTCGGTGGTAGCGATGCGCGAAGGCGGCGAAAGACTGGTCGGCATCGTTGCCCGCCGCCAGGCCGTGACCAATCCGAAATACACCTTCTCTGCAATCAAGCGCCTCATCGGCCGCACCTGGGAAGATCCCATGGTGAAGAAGGACATGGATCTCGTCGGCTACGAGATCGTCAAAGGTCCCAACGGCGACGCCTGGGTCAAGGGACCCGACAAGGCCTACTCCCCCCAGGAAATCTCCGCTTTCATCCTCGGCAAGATGAAGGAAACCGCCGAGGCCTTCCTCGGCGAGAAAGTGACGCAAGCCGTCATCACCGTTCCCGCCTACTTCAACGACGCACAGCGCCAGGCGACAAAAGACGCCGGCCGCGTCGCCGGCCTTGAAGTTCTCCGCATCATCAACGAGCCGACCGCGGCCGCCCTCGCCTACGGCCTCGACAAGAAGAGCGAAGGCAAGGTGATCGCCGTTTACGACCTTGGCGGCGGGACGTTCGACATCTCCATCCTCGAGATCGGCGACGGCGTATTCGAAGTGCTGTCCACGAACGGAGACACGTTCCTTGGCGGGGAAGACTTCGACAACCGCCTCGTCGATTATCTCTGCGACGAATTCCAGAAGCAGAACGGCACGGACCTCCGCAAGGATCCGATCGCCCTGCAGCGCATCCGCTCCAAGGCTGAAGAGGCCAAGAAAGAGCTGTCGACGCAGCAGCAGGTCGAAGTGCGCGAGCCCTACATCGCGATGAATCCCGACACCAAGGCGCCGATGCACCTTGAGATGAAGCTGACGCGCGCCAAGCTCGAGTCGCTGGTTGACGACCTCATCAAGCGCACGATCGAGCCCTGCAAGAAAGCGCTCAACGACGCCGGCAAAAAGATAACCGACATCGACGAGGTCGTTCTCGTCGGCGGCATGACGCGTATGCCGAAGGTGCAGGAGTCGGTGAAGACCTTCTTCGGCAAGGAGCCGCACAAGGGCGTCAACCCTGACGAAGTCGTCGCCGTCGGCGCCGCCATTCAAGCCGGCGTGCTGCAGGGCGATGTGAAGGACGTCGTGCTGCTCGACGTGACCCCGCTTTCGCTGGGCATTGAAACCCTGGGAGGCGTGTTCACGCGTCTCATCGACCGCAATACCACGATCCCGACCAAGAAGAGCCAGGTGTTCTCGACCGCTGACGACAACCAGTCCGCCGTCACCATCCGTGTGCTTCAGGGCGAGCGTGAGATGGCGGGGGACAACAAGCTGCTTGGCAACTTCAATCTCGAAGGCATTCCGCCCGCCCCGCGCGGCGTTCCGCAGATCGAGGTGACATTCGACATCGACGCCAACGGCATCGTCAATGTGTCCGCGAAGGACAAGGCCACGTCGAAGGAACAGAAGATCACCATCCAGGCTTCCGGCGGCCTCACCGAGCAGGAAATCCAGCAGATGGTCCGCGATGCCGAGGCCAACTCCGCCGAGGACAAGAAGCGGCGCGAGGCGGTCGAGTCGCGGAACCAGGCGGAAAGCCTCATCCACGCGACCGAAAAGCAGCTCGCCGAACATGGCGGTGCGGTGAGCGGCCAGATCAAGGGCGACATCGAGAACGCCATCAAGGATCTCAAGGCCGCGCTCGACAAGAACGACGACGCCGGCATCAGGACAAAGAGTCAGGCTCTGGCTGCCGCGGCGATGAAGATGGGCGAGGCGATCTACGCCAAGAGCCAGGGGGCGGCCCCTGACGCGGGGGATGCCCCCGGGGCACAAGCAGAAGGCGACGACGTGGTCGACGCCGACTTTGAAGAAGTAAAAGACGACAAGAAAAGCGCCTGATCAGGCGCCAGTCATGGGCCAGGATAGGTGATGAATTGCTTGGGCCGTGTTCCGAATGGGGCTTTAATCCCATGGGATCACGGCCCATTTAGTTTCAGCGGTTGCTAAGGTTCGCCTGCAACAAAACGCAAATAGGCAGGCGGGCGGGGAATGTAGGTCATGGTTTTGGTTCGGTCGTCCCGATGAACGAACGCTCTTATTATGATGTGCTCGGCGTCGGTAAGGACGTCGACGATAAAGCCCTCAAGTCCGCCTTCCGCAAGAAGGCGATGGAATACCACCCCGACCGCAACCCGGGCTGCACTGTCTCCGAAAGCAAGTTCAAGGAACTGTCGGAAGCCTACGAGACGCTTTCCGATCCCCAGAAGCGCGCGATCTACGATCGCTTCGGCAAGGCAGGTCTCAACGGCGGCGGCGCCGGCGCCCATGCCCGCCCGGAGGACGTCTTCCGCGACGTGTTCGGCGATGTGTTCTCCGAATTCTTCGGCGGCCAGCGCCAAGCCCGCGGCGGGCCCGCGCGCGGCGCCGACCTGCGCTACGACTACGAAGTCACGCTGGACGAAGCCTACAGCGGCAAGCAGGCCGACATCGTCGTGCCGGCGACCGAGAAATGCGACTCCTGCTCGGGCTCAGGCGCCGAACCTGGAACGCATCCCGAAGCCTGCACCGCCTGCTCCGGCCATGGACGCGTGCGCGTGCAGCAAGGCTTCTTCACCATGGAGCGGACCTGCGGCCGCTGCCAGGGTTCGGGCCATATCATCAAGACGCCGTGCCGCAATTGCGGCGGGCGCGGAAACATCCGGCGCGAACGCACGCTGTCGATAACGATTCCGGCGGGCATCGAGGACGGTCAGCGCATTCGTCTAGGCGGCGAAGGCGAACCCGGCGCGCGCAACGGCCCCAAGGGCGATCTCTACATCTTCGTCTCGGTGAAAGAGCACGAGCTGTTCGAACGTGACGGACAGACGCTGTTTGCGCGCACGCCTGTGCCTATGTGCACGGCAGCGCTTGGCGGCGAGATCGAGATGCCCACCATCGATGGCGGCCGCATGAAGGTATCGATCCCCGAGGGCGCCCAGACCGGCAAGCGCATGCGCCTCAAGGGCAAAGGCATGCCGACGCTTCGCGGCGGCGCGCACGGCGACCTCATCGTCGAACTCTTCGTCGAGACCCCGAGCAATCTCTCCGCCCGGCAGAAGGAGCTGCTCAAGCAGTTCGCCGCCGAATGCAGCGACCGCTGCCATCCGGAGAGCCACGGCTTCTTCGACAAGGTGACCCGCTTCTTCGATGCGAAGGATACGCGGGCCTCGTAGGCGTTCCAGAACGCCCCTCCCCCTTTGGCCGTTTCCGGCTATAAGCCTGCCCATGACGATCCGGATCGCAATCGCAGGCGCAGCAGGCCGCATGGGACAGGCGCTGGCCAGAGCCGCGTCTGACGGCGACTTCGTCATCGTCGGCGGCAGCGAACGTGCGGGTTCTGAAGCCGTAGGCAGAGAGCTTGTTCCGGGCGTTGCGATATCAGATGCGGCCAACAGGGCGGCCGCGACCGCCGACGTCTGGATCGACTTCACGAGCCCCGAAGCAACTCTTGCGGCGTTGGACCTGATCAGGACCACGAACGTAAAGGCGGCGATCATCGGGACGACGGGGCTGGCGCCCCAGCATGACCAAAAGATCGCCGAGCACGCGAAGCGCATCGCCATTGTGAAAACCGGCAACTTCTCGCTGGGCGTCAACCTCCTGCTCGGCCTGATCGAGCAAGCGTCACAGCGCCTCGGCGTCGGCTGGGACATCGAGATCTCGGAGACCCACCACAAGCGCAAGGTCGATGCGCCATCAGGGACAGCCCTGATGATGGGCGAGGCGGCGGCGAAGTCCCGCGGCAGGAAACTGGGCGACGTACGCACGCCGCCCTATGACGGCCAACCCGGGCCGCGGAAGGAAGATTCGATCGCCTTTGCCGTGACGCGCGGCGGCGGCGTGATCGGAGACCACGAGATCAAGTTTATTTCCGAGGAAGAAATCGTCTCGATCGGCCACCGGGCGCTTGACCGCGGCCTGTTCGCCAAGGGCGCCCTGCACGCAGCCCGTTGGGCGGTCGGACAGAAGCCGGGCCTTTACACCATGCGCGACGTACTGGCGCTGTAGGCGGGCTTTCCGGGATTTCATTTTGCTTGTTGCCGAAGCGCCGCTTAGAGCCTGAGCAAGGCTGGGGGACGGCCAGTGCAGCTTTTTTGACAGCCGAGGCTCGCCACGGGACATGGCGCAGGCGCCGGACATCTTTTCCTCTGCAAGGGGCCTGCTGGAGATGCTCTCCAGCGGAGATGTCAGCGCGGCTGAGCTGCTCGAAGCACACGCGGCTCGCTCCGAGAAGGTGAACCCGGCGATCAACGCGGTGGTGCGTGATGATCTCACCGCTGCGCGGGAGCGCGCACGCGAGCTCGACCGCATGC
>DATBNA010000162.1:0-1642 GCA_036554545.1 Hyphomonadaceae bacterium | reverse complement strand
CGGCCAGAAGCGGCGCACCGCCAGCGCGAGAATGCCCAGCGCGATGTGCAGTCTCAGGCAGGCTGCGACATCGCAGATGAGCCACAAGGGCGTGCGCGTTCTTCCTTTCATGGCCGGAAGTATCGCCCCGCAAAAAGGGGGCGGGGAAAACGAGCGACAAATCCCCCGGTTGTTTTTCCTCTGAGCCTTGAAATGGCTCACGAAGTTCTTCGCAGACGTGGTTTGAGACCGGCGGATTTCGAGCGGTTTTTTGCAGGTGTGAGCCGCTGGCAAAGCTGCGCAAGGCGTGCAACCTGACCATCGGTCAGGACGGGGCGAATTCATGAGAATCGTTGTTGCGGCGCTCGCAGCTCTCGCGGCGCAATCCGCCTATTCCCAGTCGATCCAGACCCAACCGGCCGCAGCCTCGTCCATCCCGCGCACCGCGTCTGGCCGGCCGGACTTCCAGGGTCTGTGGCTGGCTGAGACCGTGACGCCGCTGGAGCGGCCCGACGAATTCAAGTCGCTGGTGATTGACCCGGAAAACGCCGCAGACGCGGCCGCAAAGATGCTGGAGGATCCCGGCGAGGTCTACGATCCGGAGTTCGACTCCTACCACAGCACTGCCATCCTGTCCGTGAATGGAGAGCTGCGCAGCTCGTGGATCGTGACGCCGGCGGACGGCAAGCTGCCACTCACGGCTCTTGCCCGCGCCGTGATGGACCATGAAGATCCCCAATACGACAATCCCGAGGAGCGGGATATCGCCGAGCGCTGTCTCGACAGTCTCGCCTATCCGCCGATACGGGCGGTCGGCGTCATCATCCCTTACCTGTTCGTCCAGACGCCGGATGCTTTCGTCATTGCGTCCGAGGACATGAATCCCGCGCGTATCGTCGATATGGCGGGCCGTCACCATCCTTCCGCCATCCGCACCCGCTCGGGGGATTCAAACGGACGCTGGGAGGGCGACACGCTGGTCATCGAGACGGATGGTTTCGGCGCCGCGGATCGCTTTGGCCTGCTTTTCCGCGACGCTGCCCCGGTCAGCGCCGACAGCCGCGTCATCGAGCGTTTGCGGCTGATCTCGCCGGACGAGATCCACTATCAGTTCACCATCGAGGACGCCTCGCTCTACACGGCGCCATGGCTCGCCGAACTCACGATAACCCGCACCGACGACCGCTTCCTCGAATACGCCTGCCATGAAGGCAACAGTTCCATGGCCTCGATCCTTCTCGCAGCCCGCCTGGGCAGACAGGAGAAATCAAAGCCGAAGAACTAGCTGCTGGTTGTTACTTCTTCACGATGGCGCGGAACTCGACACGCTCGCCGTGGAAGCTGCATTCCGGAGAAAGATAGAAGGGTATCGTCGAGGCGACTTCTTCTGGCGTGGGCAGCAGGCTGCGGTCGTCTCCGGGCATCGCCTTGAAGCTCATCTCCGTCCGCACGGCGCCGGGGTCGAAGAGGTTGACGCGGATCGGCGTCTTTTCGACCTCGTCGGCGTAGCAGGCGATCATGGTCTCCAGCGCGGCTTTCGATGCGGCGTAGATGCCCCAGTAGGCGCGCGGACGCGGAACGACGCCGGAGGTGACGAACAGGGCGCGGCCGGCTTCGCTGACGCGCAGCAGCGGATGAAGCGCACGTATCAGGCGCCAGTTGG
>DATBNA010000114.1:0-4338 GCA_036554545.1 Hyphomonadaceae bacterium | reverse complement strand
GGGCTGCCCGGTGTGCTTAACGTAGATCTCGTTAAGGCGCTTCTTGATCTGCAGGATATCCATGGCGTGGCGTTCGATATCCGAGGCGACGCCCCTGAAGCCGCCGGAGGGCTGGTGCACCATGATGCGGGAATTTGGCGTGGCGAAACGCATCCCCTTCTCCCCGGCGCTGAGCAGGAGGGCGCCCATTGAGGCCGCCATGCCGATGCAAGCCGTGGAAACCGGGCTGCGGATGTACTGCATGGTGTCGTAGATCGCGAGGCCCGAGTGGACGTGGCCGCCCGGGCTGTTGATGTACATGGCGATCTCTTTCTTGGGGTTTTCGGACTCCAGGAAGAGAAGCTGGGCGGTGATCAGGCTGGCGAGGCCGTCCTCGATTGGACCGGTAATGAAGACGATCCGGTCCTTCAGAAGGCGGGAGAAGATGTCATAGGCCCGCTCGCCGCGGCTGGATTGCTCCACGACCATCGGAACGAGGTTCATGGCTCTGGTCAGATGATCGTCCATGGCGGGTTCTTCTTCCTCAGGCCCGGCGCGGGCCGCTGAGACTCAAATCACGGGCAGGCTTACCAATATCCGAACGCCCTGCCCCGAGCGCAAGGGGTGCGACCCGGGACCGCCGGCCCTGCCCGGCAAGACGTATCAACGCCACGATCGGTGAGTGTAGACAGGATTTGCCGGGCGGGGGCCCGGCGGTCCCGGGCTACTCCTCGCCGACTTCCTTCATCAGCTCTTCGCGGCTGACCTTCTTCTCGGTCACGCTGGCCTTGCTGAGGATGTGGTCGACGACCTTTTCCTCGTAGATCGGCGCGCGGAGCTGGGCGAGAGCGCCCGGGTTGTTGCGGTAGAAGTCGATGACCGCCTTCTCCTGCCCCGGATAGCGTCCGGCTTCCTGGCGCAGCGCCTGGCCGAGTTCCTCGTTGGTGATCTCGACATTGGCGCGGCGGCCGATTTCGGCCAGCACGAGGCCAAGGCGCACGCGGCGCTCGGCGATCTTGCCGTACTCGGCCTTAAGCTCTTCGTCCGACTTGCCCTTGTCCTCTTCGGACAGGCGGCCGGCGTTCTTCTCCTGCTCGAACTGGGCCCAGATCTGGTCGAACTCGGCCTTCACCATCATGGGAGGCAGGTCGAACGAATGGCGCTCGTCGAGGGCGTCGAGAAGCACGCGCTTCACCTGCTGGCGCGAGGCGGCGTTGAGATCGCCCGAGAGCTGCGTCTTTACCGCGTTCTTCAGCGCATCGAGATTTTCGAGGCCCAGCGTCTTGGCGAAGTCCTCGCCGATCTCCGGCGTCTTCGGCGCCTTCACTTCCTTCACCGTGGTTGCGAACACGGCGGGTTTCCCCTTCAGCGTGTCGACCTGATAGTTGTCCGGGAACGTCACTTTGACTTCGACCGCGTCGCCGGCCTTGGCGCCGACGAGCTGGTCTTCGAAACCGGGGATGAAGCGGCCGGAGCCGATCACCAGCGTCGCCCCTTCAGCGGATCCGCCGTCGAACTTCTCGCCGTCGATTGTGCCGACGAAGTCGATGACTACGGCGTCGCCCTTGGCGGCTTCGCCTTCCTTCGTGTCGTAGGAGAGATTGTTCTGCGCGATACGGTCCAGCGCATCCGCGATCTCCTCGTCCGTCGGCTCGGCGACCATGCGTTCGACCGAAAGGCCGGTAACGTCGGCCGGCTCGAACTCGGGCATGATCTCCAGCGACATGCGGTAGTCGAGGTCGGACTCGCCGGCGACGACCTTGTCGGCGGGGCTGTCGAGCTGGATCGAGGGACGCGAGGCGGCGCGCAGCGCCTTGTCCTCAAGCGCCTTGGTGGAGGTTTCGTTGACGAGATCGTTGACGATGTCGCCCATGATGGACTTGCCGTACATCTTCTTGATGTGAGCGGCGGGGACTTTGCCGGGGCGGAAGCCCTTCAGCTGCACCTTGGGGGCGATTTCCTTGATCTTGTCGTTGAGTTTTGCGGCCAGTTCCCCTTTGGGAATGGACACGCGGAACTCCCGCGAAAGACCTTCCGATTTCGTCTCGGTGACGTTCATTCGGGAACCCCGGATGTACTGAATGATTGAGGCCCCGCAGACTCCGTGTCGGCAGGGCAAGCCGGGCTTCTTACACAGACGGCTTATGGCTGTCCATGCGCGCATTCCGAGGCGGTTTTTGGACCTGTCGGACGGGCTTGGTTAGCGCCGATCTGATCGCCGGATCGCCGCCGAAACGAGTTTGCGGCTTGCCCGACCGAAGCGCTGAAAGCGCGCAGGCTGGTGCGGATGATAGGACTTGAACCTACACGGGTTGCCCCGGCGGAACCTAAATCCGCTGCGTCTGCCAGTTTCGCCACATCCGCATGCAGCCGGGCCGACAGATAGTGCCAGCCGCGACCGGACGCCAGCCCGGCCAAGACATCATGTGCCGAAGCCGGACGTGTAGCGATCGCGCTGCCGGTGGAGTTCCGCCAGCGTAGCGTGCAGCGCCCCGTCCAGATCCTCTGCTGTAAGACCGGGACCGGCGCGACGGCCGGCGTCGCCATGCATCCAGGCGCCGGCGCAGGCGGCGTCAAAAGGATCCAGTCCCTGCGCGAGCAACCCGCCGAGAACGCCGGCCAGGACATCGCCAGTTCCCGCAGTAGCCAGAAACGGCGTGGCGTGGGTGTTCACGACCGCCCGCCCGCCTGGCGAGGCGATCACCGTATCCGGCCCCTTCAGCAGAACCACAGCGCCGGCCTGGCTTGCCGCCTGGCGTACCGCGTCGATCTTGTTGTTCGATGACGCCAGCAGGCCGGGAAACAACCGCTCAAACTCGCCGGTGTGAGGCGTGAGGATCGCCGGCGCAGACAACAGCTTGCGCAATGCGCCTGCCTGACCGGCGAACACCGACAAGGCATCGGCATCGAGCACAAGTCCGCGGGCCGCCTTCGCAAGCGACTCAACATTTGCGCGCGTGGTTGGCGTAACGCCGGCTGCGGGACCGATGACAACCGCCGTTGATTTCTCGGTGAGCCCGACCAGCTCATGCGCGTTCGCAAACGCCGACGTCATCACCGCCTCAACCGACTTCGCGGCGACGACCAGGGCATCCGGCGGACAGAGCAGCGTGACCAGTCCGGCGCCGACGCGAAGACCTGCGCGCGCCGCGAGACGTGCTGCGCCGGTGTTGCCAGCGCCGCCTGCGACAACTCCCAGGCGTCCGCGCTGATGCTTGTGCGATGTCGCTTCCGGCCATCGCAGCGCTCGCGACCAGAGCGCAGGCGTGTTCTCATTCAGGTCGCGTTCGCCGATGAAGCGGCCGAAGCCGATCTCCGCGACGACGATCTCGCCACATAGCGAGGCCGCGGGCTGAAGAACGTGCGCGAGCTTCTTCGCTCCGAAGGTGACGGTAACATCGGCGCGGATAGCAGGCCCGGGAATGGCGCCCATATCGCCGTTGACGCCGGATGGCACGTCGATCGCGACAACCCTGGCGCCGGAGGAATTCACCTGCTCCACCGCGAACGCCGCCTCTCCCGAGAGTGCGCGAGTGAGGCCGGCGCCGAAAAGTCCATCGAGCACGATGTCGTCCGCGCTGAGCCGCATGTCTTCCAGCGGGGCATGCTCGCCGGTCCAGTGCTTTGCCGCTTCAGCGCCTTCGGGCGTCCGCGCGCCCCTCGCGAGTTCGTAGAAAGACACACGGCGCCCAAGATCGATCAGGCGCCGGGCGGCCACGAATGCATCGCCGCCATTGTTGCCCGGTCCCGCCAGGACGACGACGCGGCCTTCTGGAAACTCTGCGTGCAGAACATCTGCGCAGGCCTGCCCCGCCTTCTGCATCAGCGCCCAGAGCGAAACGCCAGCCTCAACCGCCCGCTGCTCGCACACGACAATTTCGGCGCAGGTGAGGATGGCGGTGTTCATCGTCAGGTCACCACAGTCGCCGCCTCGGCGCCGAGTTCGGCGACCTGCAGCTTGCCGCCGGCGCGCACGAGCCGGGTTATCGAGCAGTGCGCCGGCCTGAAGAGGACGACGCGATCATCGCCCGAGAGGAGGCCGGCGACAACATTGATGGCGATGAAGTGGGAGAAGACCGCTGTCTCGTCCTGAAGCTTTTCGAGCGCAGCCAGAACCTTCACGCGCCAGTCCTGGAACTCGGGAGCAAGACCGGACCAGTTCCCGGTCATCACGCCCCTGAGCCAGACGCCGCGGTCCTCGACGCCCGGCGGCGTGATGATCTCGCCGACGGCGGGTTCGATGCGGGCGTGGGTCTCCATCAGCTTCTCGAACGGAGCCGCCGTTTCGCGACACCTCTGGAGCGGCGACGTAATCGCGCGCTTGGCGCCCAGCGTAGCCAGCGTTTCCGCCGCCGCCTC
>DATBNA010000046.1:0-4966 GCA_036554545.1 Hyphomonadaceae bacterium | reverse complement strand
GCCGTCCACCATCAGCGGCGTCGCCTTCCAGTTGGGGTCCGAACGGCCCGCAACGTCCGACGCCTTCCAGCGCCAGGCGATCTCCATCTGGCCGACATTGCCGGCGTTGATCTGGTCGAGCGCCGCATAGCGCGTGTTGTGCGGATCGGCGCCCCAGGTGACCCACTCGCCGTCCTTGCGCGCGAGCGGATCGGAACGCGCAGCCGCGCTGCTGGCGTTTTCGCCGAGCTGCGAGCAACCGATCGCCAAAGCCGTCAGAGCGGCCGCCATCGCAGCCACAGCGAATCCGAGCCTTGGCTTCATACCGATCTCCCCGATGCGCGCCGGTTGCCGGAGCGTCATGTTTGCAGTCTTTATGGACCGTGAATATCCGCCCGACACCGATTTAGTAAAGGGGGCGTTGCGGAAAGACCCATTCTGCCGTCTATATGGACGGTATATGATGAGACGTGTGCAGGAGGAGCGCATGAGGCGGTTGAACGCGTTGGCAGCGGCGATTCTGGCGGCCGGTTTTGCCGGGAGCGCGTTCGCGCAGGAGTACAAGGCGCCGCGCAATGGCTACGGCCAGCCGGATTTCTCGGGCGCGTGGACCAATGAAAGCATGACCCCGTTCGAGCGCTCCCCGCGCTACGGCGATAGGCTGGTGATGACGGAGGAGGAGGTCGCGACCCTGGAGAAAGGGGCCGATGCGCGCTGGGCCGCCTCCAACGCGCCGACCGATCCCAATTCCGGCCATGGCTTCAACGATGGACGAACCGGCGGCTACAACGCCTACTGGGTCGGCAATGTGAACAAGGTGATGCGGGTCGGCGGCGAGCCGCGCACCTCGCTTGTCACCAGCACGAAGAACGGCCGCGTGCCGCCGCGCAAGAAGGACGCGCCGCCAAGGCAGACCAGCAACCTGCAGACGATATTCTTCACGCCGGATGTCGGCGACCTCGATTCCTATGAAACGCGGAGCGGCGCCGAGCGCTGCATCTTCTGGCCGTCGCACGCGGGCGCGGTGATGCGCCATGCCGCCTACAACGCAAATTACCAGATCACCCAGGGCAAGGACGCCGTCGCGATCATGGTCGAGACGATCCATGACACGCGCATTGTTCGCCTCAACTCGCAGCACCATCCGGGTTCGGCCGTCACGCGGCCGTGGATGGGCGACTCGATCGGCTGGTATGAAGGCGACACGCTTGTGGTGGAGACGATCAACTTCCATCCGGAGCAGTATTTCTACTACGCGTCCGAGCAACTGAAGGTGACAGAGCGCTTCACGCGCGTCGGTGAAAACCGCCTGCTCTATCAGTTCAAGGTTGAGGATCCGAAGGTGTGGGATGAGCCGTGGGGCGGCGAATACGAGTTCAACCGCTCGGCAGGCGTTTATGAGTATGCCTGCCACGAGGCCAACTACGCCATGGTGCACGGCCTCACGATTGGCCGGATGCAGGATGCCGGGCTCATTCCTCCGGACAAAACCCAGACGTCGTCGCCCGGGGCCGGCGAATAGAGGCGGCTATCCGAACGGTCTGGTGACGAGATCGCCCGTGAGCTGGCGCTTGTAGCGCACGAGCAGCTTCATCGCGGATGCCGCCTTCTTCTCATCGCGCGAGAACATCAGCTCCAGCGCTAGGCCGCGCATGGCGGCGTTGTGAAGGTGGACCATCGCCTCGATTGTCGCCTTGTCGGTGATGCCGGCGCTCTGCGCCTGCTCCCAGACGCCTTCGCGCTGGTACTTCTCAAGCGATGCAATGACGGCCGGGAAGCGAGCGCCGAGCTCCTTGTCGCTGCGGGAGCCCATCATGATCTCGAGAAGCGCGATCGCGGCGGGCTTCGTCATGGCGTCCCAGGTCGCCATGGTGATGGCGAGATAGCGATCCATGCCTGGCTGCGTGTTGGCAAGCTGACGCGCGACATGCCGGTTCTGCTTGCCGGCCGCATATTCGGCGACCGCGATCATCAGGTCGGCCTTGTTCGGGAAATGGTGCAGCACAGCGCCACGGCTGACCCCGGCGGCGTCGGTGACGACCTGCAGCGTGGTTGCGCCATAGCCAAGGCGGCCGAGGCAATCGATGGCGGCGTCGATCAACCGCTTTCGCATGGCGGCAGTACGCTCAGCGTGCGGGCCGCGAACCACGGACGCGGTCTCGCCGGCTTTGGCTGATGCGTTTCGCTTGGCCGCCATGATGAACCGGCTCCAGACAGGAGCGGCGGAGAATGGCGAGCGGCCCGGAAAAAGTCCAGAAAGCTCAAGCAACAACGACGCGTGCGCGGGAATTCTCGCCTGGTAGCGTCGTCAGGCGCCCAATAGTCACCAAACGCCGGTCATTCCCGCCGTACGCTCGATGAACCAGAAGGCGGCCGCGGCGCCGATCACATAGACCGGCGCACGTAGCGCCCAGGCTGGCGGCAGCGGCGCCAAGCGCCGGTAGGCCCAGGCCAGCGCCAGTACAGCGGCGATGAAGGCGACCTGTCCCGCCTCGACGCCCAGATTGAAGAACAGGAGGGCGAGCGGCGCAGCGTCCTCCGGCATGCCGATTTCGCGCAAGGCGCCGGCGAAGCCGAAGCCGTGCAACAGGCCGAAGGCGAAGGACGCAAGCCATGGCATGCGTGCGGTCAGGCTTTCCTGGCCGGCGCGGACGCGCATGATCTCTACCGCCACGAACATGATCGAAAGCGCAATGGTCGCCTCGACGGGCGCGATCGGGAGCCTGACCCAGCCGAAGGTCGTGCCGGCCAGCGTCAGGGAGTGTGCGACCGTAAATGCGGTGACCGCGCCGATCAGCCGGCGCGGATCGGGGATGAGGATCAGGAGCGCCAGGACGAACAGCAGATGGTCGAACCCCAGCAGGATGTGTTCGACGCCAAGGACGAAGTAGGAGGCGGCGACGTCGGTCCAGGGCTGCCGGTCCGGAATTGTCGCCGAGGGCTGGTCTGGCGTGAGACGCAGGGTCTGAGGAGAGCGGTCGAGCAGTTCGACGCGGACGATGGCGTCGGTGAGCGTCCGGGCGAGATTCTCGATGGCGAGATCCTTGCCGACGAGGCCGCCTGCGCATTGCACACGCCAGCGCTCGATGACAGCCCCGTCGACCATCGTGGCGCGGGGCTCGGAGATGTTGGCGCATTCAGGAGGCTGCGCGACGTTGAGCGCGAGGCGCATGTCGCCACGGGCCGGCGTCTTCCAGAGGAAGTCATAGACCTGCGGCTCGATCTCGCGGACCTGCAGGAAGCCGGGACGGATCTCGTGCGCCATCGCGGCTGGCGACAGCGCCAGTGCGCAGAGGGACAGGAGAAGCAGCCGGATCACTCGCCAACCTCCGGGGCCGGGCGCGTCTTCGGGTCGGGATCAGGCGACTGCGGCAGGTCCTTCCAGGGCTCGGGCCATTCGATGCGGATGTCGTAGCGCTGGCGCATGCGGGCGTGGAACTGGTCGCGCGCCTCGTTGCGGCGATGTTCGATCCAGTCGGAGCGGACCCTCTCCCGGACTTCGGCGAGCGACACGGCGCGGCCGGCCTCGACATCCATGATCAGCACGAGGTGCTGCCCGAATGGCGAGGCAATGGGGCCGAACCAGCCTTCGGCGGGGTTGGCGAAGACCGCCTTCGCGAAGTCGGCGCCAAACAGGGCGGCGACGCCTTCCTCAGTCGTCAGGGGCATTGCGGCGGGAAGCATTGAGCTGTCGCCCAGGTTCTCCGGGTCCGCGCCCGACCGCAGCTTCCCAAGGAGCACGTCGGCTTCGGCCGCCGCCGCGGCTCCGCGCCTGTCGGCGCTGGCAAGGACATGACGAATCGCGCGGCGCTCGGGCAGCCGGTAAGCGTCCGGATTGGCGTCGAGCCATTGCTGGAGCTGGGCCTCGGTCGGCGGCTCGCTGGCGCCGCCGTCCTCGATCAGGAATTCCAGCTTCTGGCGCATGCGACGGCGGACAATGGTGTCGTCGGCGTCGAGACCCATGGCGACGGCTTCGCGATAGCCGACTTCCTCACTGACGAAATCGTCGACCAGAGCGGCCAGTTCCTCCCGCGTCGGCGGACGGCCGGAAAGCAGGAAAAAGCTTTCCGCGATCTGGTTCACGCGGCCTTCCGAGATGACGATCGTCTCGCTGGCGGGGCCTTCGTCGGGGCCGTTGATCAGGGCGTTGGCGAGAAAAAGCGCGAGGCCGATGGCGAGAAAATGCACCAGCGGCTCGCGGATGGCGCGCGTCAGAAAAGCGGATACTCCCGACGCCCGTCCCTGCGCCACGTCATCCGGCTTTCGTCGGAATGAACCAGATCGGCGAGGTGTAGGCGCGTTCCTGGATCGTCTTCTCCAGTTCCGGATTCGGCTCGATGCCGAGGCGGTTGGCGTCCCAGGTGGACCAGCGGCAGGTCGGGTTCTCCAGCACGCGGACATAGTAGAACGCGTTGAGCTTCGGATCGAATTCCGGGTCGCTCCACGCGGCGTTCATCTCGGCATCGCCCTTGTCCTGGCTGTAGGCGCAGGTCTTGACGTCGACCGTGGCGCCGTTGTCCGGACAGCGCTGCGTCGAAGCGTTGACGGCGCCGCCGTCGGAGCATGCGACGTCGAACACTTTCTCCTGCGCCTTGCCGGAAGCGTCGAGCCAGCCCTTCACTATCTGGATGCGCTGGAGCGGAGCGGAGTTGGCGTCGCGCATGGCCATGACGAGGAAGTCGGGCTTGGCCGATCCAGCCTTGCCGACGAGGTCCGAGCCCATCGGCACGCCGTTGGCGTAGGCGTTCTGGACGCCGGCGTCGCTGGTCAGCGGGGATGCGCCGATGCCGTAGCCGGCGAAGAAGCGGACGCGGATGCGCGGGCCGGAGGTGGCGAAGGTCTCCTTCCGGCGAAGCGCGGCATAGATTTCCTCGCGCGTGTTCTCCGGCGCCCAGACACCGGTCAGGCCCGAGGCGCCCCACGTGGAGAAGCGCGCGACATTGTCGGCGGGCTTGTAGGTCGCCCAGGTCTGGCCTTCGGGCGGCGC